>JBFMBP010000135.1 GCA_040755155.1 Candidatus Omnitrophota bacterium
ACGGCGGAAGGGAAATTGATGTACCATTGTTCGCTGCTCTTTCGTTGGATAAGTTGGACTTTGGCGGGGAATCCCATGAGATCGCCTCCGAAAGGGATATCTAGTCATATAACTAGATATCAGGATATAAGAAAAGGAGTGAAAAATCAAGTGGAAATTTCACTCCCTGTTATTTCTATCTAGTAAAAGGCCAAACTCCAGGGTCAGCCTTGAAAGGCTGGGATGGAAAAACCTCCATAAAATCCGAATCGTCCGTGAAATCTGCGATTCGAAATTTTCGTGGAATTCGCGCCCTTTCGTGTTTTCGCGATTCGAAAACATAATAGGAATGAAATATTCCTTCTACCCTTAAATAAGGGGGCGCCAAGGCTAAGGTTATTTCTTCCCTTGATTCATACATGCGACTTGTGGATAAAGATCAGTAACCTCGGCAGAGAGGTTCCTATGAAACACTAAAGTAGAAGAGGCTTCCAGCCTCTTGAATGGCGAAAGAAAGTGCCAAGATGGCAAAGAGGGGGTTGAAGATTTCTCGGTCGCTGCGCTCCCTCGAAATGACATGTCGCGATGCCGGGCGCGGCGGGAAAAAATCGTTAATCATGGTCTTTCCCCTGTTGCGACTCTGTCAGCTGCGACTCTGTCATTTCGAGCGATAGCGAGAAATCCTTCCACACGCGGGTTGAAGATTTCTCGGTCGCTGCGCTCCCTCGAAATGACATGCCGCGATGCCGGACACAGGGGGGAAAACGGAGATTCGCCCTCCCGCAATTCACCTTCGAACAAGAAGTGAGGGCGAGGCTCCCGCCGAGCCAAGGCTCATTCATTTTCTTCCTACAATCGCTGAGTGCCTTTCCTCGGTAAGGCGGCTTATCACTTGTCACTCGTCACTATTCACTATTTTTCAAACAAATTATTTTGCAGATAGGCAAATTTTTCCTTGACCGCTGAAATGATATAACCTATACTTTCTAATGAAGATATCTATATTCATCTAAAGCCGATTCTATATTCGGATCTTTTTTTATTCTTGTTATCGGCCGTTTTTTTTGAATGCGAGACGATCCCATATGCCCGATAGTAATTTATTGCAACAAATAGAATCCGCTTTAGAGGAGGAATACAATCAATACAGTAGTATCTTGGATTTATCGGAAGAACAGACGCGGTTGCTCGCAGAAAAAGATCCCGACGTGGATCGCATCGCGGATTTAATGGCGAAAAAAATCGCCGTTCTCGATGAAATCAAAAATCTGGAGTCCCGGCATCGGCCTCTAAAAGATAGTTGGGATAAACTATACGAGAATTATTCGGAAAACGAGAAAAAAAGAATTGCGGAGTGGAAAGACAATAGTCTGCGCTTGATCGAACGCTTGAAAGATATCGAAGACCGCATCGCCGAAGACGTTAAAAAGATCGAAAACGGCATCAACCGGCGTTTGCGCGATATCCATAAAGGCAAAGAAGTTCAACGCGCTTATTTTAAATACGAAGCGGGGCCTCCCCGGTTCGTTGATCGTAAGAAATGATGTGATTCCGGCGCGGCTCGTTTCGCATGATCCGCCGAGCCGAGTTGCTATGTTATGCCATCCAGCGCGCATAAGCGCTGAAGATATCCGCTGGCCATCTCTCGACCAGGGAAGAGGGACGCAAACGTGAACGCGCAGAGAGAAATCGATATAGCCGCTGCGCCGCCTTCCGATTCTACGGCGTTGCGCGAGCTCTATCTCATTTACAACGAGAATACTGAAAAACTGCGCGCCGCCTTCGAAAGCCTGGAACGCCGTTTCCGCGAAATCGATCCCTGCAATATCTACAATTCCATCAACGAAGGACTCGTCACCCTCGACGACGAAGAGAACATTTTGACCTTCAACAAAGCGGCGGAGCGCATTTTCGGCTTGCCGGAACAAGAGGCCGTAGGGAAATCCATCCGCGCCGTCTTGCCCCGATGCGAAGCCGCTTTCGCGCAATATCGGCGCGGGGATTCTTCCGGCGGGCGTTATGAAATCGCCTTCAAGAACGGCAAGAACGATCCCGTCTATCTCAAGGGACGCTTCTCTCCCCTGCTGGATCGGCAAGGCGCCGAAATCGGGACCGCCTGTCTCTTCACCGATCTCAGCATCGAACGGCTGCTGGAGGAAAAGGCGCGCCGCTCGGATCGGCTGACCGCTTTGGGGGAACTGGCCGCTGGAGTGGCCCACGAAATGCGCAATCCTCTTACCACCATCCGCGGCTATCTGCAAATCCTGCCCGACAATAAAGACGACGAGGATTTCATCAAGGAGTTTTCCAGCAACCTGATCCGGGAAATCGACCGCCTCACCCGCTTGACAGACGATCTGCTCAACATGGCCAAACCCATTTCGCCGGAATTGCAGCGGGAGCGCCTTTCTGACCTGGCCGCTTCCGTTGGCTTCTTTTTATCGGATAAATTCGAATCTTCCGGGACGCAGCTGATCGTCGAGGAAGATCGCGGCGGCGATTGCGTTCTCATCGACCGGGACCGCATCAAGCAGGTTTTTATCAATCTCTATATGAACGCCATCGAAGCGATGCGGGAAGGCGGCGAAATACGCGTCCGGTTTTCGCGCCGGACGGGACGCCTTTCCGAAGAGGAAAAGGAAAAAGTCTACGCCGTCGCGGAAGTGATCGATAACGGGCCGGGCATTTCCTCCCACGTTCTCGACCGTCTTTTCGATCCGTTCTTCACCACCAAGGAATCGGGAACGGGATTGGGATTGTCGCTCTCTCATCGCATCGTGGAAGAGCATGGGGGTTTTTTGCGCGTGGAAAGCCGCGCTGGAGAAGGCGCCTGTTTTGGAATATTGCTGCCTCTCGCGGCGGAGAAAGAATAGGAGGAAGCGGACGGCGCTTCGTTTGGCGCCCCCCCTCCATAAACCATACGAAATCGCAAGATCGATTCCGATAAGGGCGATGGCATGGCGCAGAAAAAAATTTTAATCGCAGACGACGAGATTGGCATTCAGAACCTGCTCAGCCGGGTGCTGAAAGGCGAAGGTTATGACGTCCGCATCGCCGGACGCGGCGACGAGGCCATTCGGATGGCGCTGGAAGATCCGCCCGATCTCGTGCTTTGCGACATCAAAATGCCGGGCAAGGACGGCATCGAAACCTTGGCGGAATTGAAGGAATTTTCCGGCGAGATCGAAGTCATTATGCTCACCGCCCATTCCACCGTCG
Organism: Candidatus Omnitrophota bacterium; assembly: GCA_040755155.1. Classification (NCBI taxonomy): domain Bacteria; kingdom Pseudomonadati; phylum Candidatus Omnitrophota; species Candidatus Omnitrophota bacterium. The sequence continues at coordinate 3,199 of JBFMBP010000135.1, forward strand.
AAAGCGCCGTCAAGGCGATGAAATTGGGGGCTACGGATTATCTCAAAAAACCCTTCGATGTCGACGAACTCAAAATCGTCATCGAAAAAGTGTTGGGACTCGCCGAAATCAAGCGCGAGAACTCCACCCTGCGGCAGGAAATCGGCCTTAAATACGGCATCGATCACATCATCGGCAAAGACCCTAAAATGATGGAGATTTTCGATCTCATCAAAACCGTCGCCGCCACTCCCAGCACCGTCCTGATTTACGGCGAAAGCGGAACCGGCAAAGAATTGATCGCCGGGGCGATTCATTATCACAGCCCGCGCCGCCACCGCCGGTTCGTCAAAGTCAACTGCGCCGCCATCTCCGAGGAACTGTTGGAAAGCGAACTCTTCGGTCACGAAAAAGGCGCTTTCACCGGCGCCGTGCGCGCCAACGAGGGAAAATTCATTCTCGCCGACGGCGGCTCTATTCTGCTGGACGAAGTAAGCGAGATGAGTCCCAAATTGCAGGCCAAATTGCTGCGCGTCCTGCAAGAGCGGGAGGTGGATAAAGTCGGCGGACGCGAACCGATTCCGGTCGACGCGCGCGTGATGGCCACCACCAACCGCAACCTGGAAGAGGAGATCAAAAAGGGCCGCTTTCGCGAAGACCTCTATTATCGCTTGAATGTCGTAAACATCTCCTTTCCTCCTCTGCGGGAGAGAAAGGGAGACATCCCCGAATTGGCGCTGCGCTTCTTCGAGAAGTATAATATGGAGATGAACAAGAAAATTCAGGGCATCGATAAAGACGCCGAACAAGCTCTGTTTCGATATCATTGGCCGGGCAACGTGCGCCAATTGCAAAATTGCATCGAACGGGCGATCGTCTTGTGCCAGGGAAGTAAAATCGAACTGAAACATCTGCCGCCGGAGATTCTTCGAACCGCATCCTCTCCCGAACCGGCGAAAGAAACCGGGCTGGAAGTGGGATTTACGGTGGCGGAAATGGAAAAACAATTGATCTTTAAAACGCTGGATTTCACCAAGAATAACCGCACCCGCGCCGCGGAGATCCTCGGCATCAGCATCCGCACCTTGCGGAATAAACTCAACGAGTATTTCAAGGACCACCCTTCTGCGCCGATGTTGACCGGCTCCGAAGACTAAAACTCCCACGCGGAGGATGACGGAAAATGGCTCCTCGCTCCACGCAGGAATCCGGTAAAACCGCTCTCGATCTCGCCATCGAACTGGGCGTGAGGGCGGACGTCGTGCTCCAGGGCTTGAAAAGCCTGGGCGTCGAGACGGATAGCGCGGCGCATCCCATCGATCCCGATATCGAATCGACGCTTGTGGAGCAATTGGCGGACGACGGTCTGATTTCTTCCCATCTCCGCCGCGGCAAGGGACGCCGCCCGCGATCCGGCGAACCCCTCGTCGACGACGAGACGCTGAAGGAAGCGCTCGGCGCCAGCGAATCGGGATATCAGGAATCGCGCATACCCCGCAAAATCCTGTTGGAATCGGGATTCGAAAAGCCTCCTTCTTTCTTCCAACGCTTGTTCCACAAACCCAAAACTCTCGTCCGCAGCCTAAAAAGCCATACGCTTTCCGAAGAAGACGTCGACGCTCTTTTTCTAACGAGAGCGGAGCGGAAAAAGGCGGAAACCTCCCCCTTCCATGAAATGGAAGAAAAAGCCGCCGCCGATTTCCTGCATGAAGCGCCCATCTCCCAAAAGGAGAAAGAAAGCCTCGACGAGATGGAAATCGACGAGGATATGATGGAAGGTCTCGACGAGTTCGAGATCGAAGAAGACGAAGAAGAAATCGGCGCGATCGAAACGGAAGAACTCGAAGATTTGGAGGATATGGACCTCGCGGATCTATCGGATATGGAAATCGATCGGAAAACCGCCGAGGAAGAGATCGAATTGGAGGAAGAAGAACAAGAAGAGGCGGGAGAAGAGGAAGGCGAAGTGGAGGGCGAAGAAACAGAAGAAGGAGAGGAGAAAGAGGAAGGAGAAGAAGAGGAAGAAGAAGAAGAAGAAGAAGAAGAAGAAGAAGAGAAACAACCTGCTGGTTTCTTTGAAAAAATTCTCAGCCGCATCTCAATCACCCAAAAGGAAATGTGGGCGTTGATGATCGGCTCGATCGGCATCATGTTGGTTCTCCTCAGCATAACGATCTACTGGTGGATGAACCTTAGCCCTAAAGCCCAGCTCGATTTATGGACTTCGGCTCAAAACCACTATACCATGGGCAATGAATACATGGCGCCCGATGCCAACGATTGGAAGAAAGCCCAGCCGGAATACGAACAAGCCATTCAAGAATTCGAAGAATTCATCGAGAACTACGAGAACAACCCTAATATACGCGACGCCCATAAGTTTCTCGCCGACTCCTATTACCGCCTCGCCTCCGGTTTGGAAGAGGCGGGCGCCATCGAAGCCAGCCGGGAACCGTACCGCCAAATGGCCGCGAAATACGAACGCTATCTCCAAGTATTGGATTTTTTAGCGAATAACCGGGCAGGCGTAAATCCCGCTTTGAAAAACGATCCCGCCTATGTCGATCCCTCCGAACAACGGATGGCCCTTTTGCGCATCGCCCTGGCCCAGCGCAAGTTGAATCAATTTGAATTGGCGATCGAAAAATTGAAGGATTTTATTCAACGTTATCAGGATTCTCCAGAAGCGATCCAGGCTCGCGTCGATATTGGAGATACTTACCAAAAATGGGCGCAAGTCAATAACGAACAGGAACTGTCCTTGCTCAAAGACGCCGCCGACGCCTATCAGCAGGCTCTCGACAGTTTGAATGAAAACGATCATCTGGATCGCATGCGTATGAACGCCGATCTCGGCGACATCCATCAAAAACTCTATGAAAGAAACGTTAAAAACGACCGCCTGGAAGACGCTGAATACAGCCTGAGAGAGGCGGTGGGGAATTATGAAAAAGCGGAAGAAGAAGCCCGCAAAATCGAAATCTCCACCGACAGTCCCAACTATGTTTCCATCGCTAAAGAGGTGAATAAAATCTTTAACCATCTGGGCGGCCTTTATCTGGTCCGGGGCGAGTCGGCGGGCAAGGAATGGGATGTATTCGAAAAACAAGCCTCCACTTTCCCCGACGGCATGCCTTCGAAAAAACTGCTGATGGATCAGGCGGATCGCAAACGCGAATCCACCCAATCCTACCTTGATAAAGCCATGAAATTATACGACGAACTTCTCTCCAAGGGGGATGTTCTCGATCCCAATATGTATCACGATATTTTGTATGACAAAGCGCTTTCTTACAAAATCCTTCGCGACTATCCCCGCGCTATCGCTGCGGGTGAAAAACTGATCGGCGCCACTCAGGATGTTCGCAATGAAGTGAAAGTCAAAACCTATTACCTCTTGGGCGACGCCGCCTGGAAACAGGCCATAGATTCCGGCAGCCAAGATTTTTCCAAAGTCAAAAATTATTATATCGAAGCGCTGCGGTTGGACCCCTTTTATCCTCAAGATAAAAACGGAGAAACGAGCAACCTGGCGGAAATCCGGCTGACGAACGTTTATTTTCAAAGAGAGAAGAATTATCCGGAAGCCATCCGCCGCTATGAAATCGCAAAGATAAATTATCCCAACACGGATTGGACCTATCTAACCCTCTATTACTACGGCAACGCACTGGAAGATTACGGCGAAGATTTGACGAAGCAAGCCGCCGCGAAAGACTTGGAAGCGGAAGCCTCCGGGAATGCGCCCGAAGTGAAGCAAGAAGCCGCCTCTCTCCGCAATGAAGCCAAGGACAAATTCCAACGGGCGGTGGAAATCTATAAAAACGCCGCCGATGCCCGCGAAAAATCCCTTTACGGAGACCCCAGCAACAAAGAATTCCTCATCGAAATCAAATTCAACCAAGGCCGCGCCGCTTTCCGAGCAGGCGATTTTAAAGCCGCAGAAAACTATCTCGAAAAAGCAATCGCCGACTTCCGGGAAAATGAAGTGGCTCAACAATTCATCCCGGAAGCTATCGAACGGCTGGGCGACATCAACATCCAACTGGCGAACTACGACAAAGCCATTCAATATTTCCGCGAATACCTCAAAAATCCTTACGAAGACTCCGACGCCCGCGTCAGCATGAAATTGGCGGACGCCTACCGCAAGGAATTGGACAACGAAAAAGCGCGGGAAATTTACCGCAAAATCGTCAAAGACTTTCCCCCGCCTACGGAGGAAGAAGTAAACCGTCTTTTACGCGTCGGTTTGCCCGTAAAACAGGGACCGGCCTTCGAGGCGATGAAATGGATCGCCAAGACCTTTCATTCCGAAGTGGGAGGCGCCTATACGCCGGAAGAACGCCATTTGAAACTGCTGGCCGCTCTTAACGCCTATCAGGATTTAATCAATCACTATCCTCTCGATTCGAAAAATCCGCATCTCCCCAATGATCCCGATTCTTTGCGGCGCATCGGCGATATCAACGTCGAGTTGGGCGACAATGAAGAGAAAAAAGAGAACGCCGAGCCTTATTACAAAAAAGCCGTCGATAGTTATGCGGCCTTTCTTCAACTTCAAAAGAATTATCCGCACCGAGGCTATGTCTATTGGCAAATCGCCAAATGTTGTCAGCAATTGGGATCATTGCCAACTCCCAATAAAAAAGAATATCTTAACCAAGCCATCGAAGCGATGGGCAACATTTTCCCGGAATCGCTGGATACCCTGCAAAGTTTCGGCGAATCCCAGTTATTGTTAGGACAGTTATATCAACAACGCGCCGCTCAATTTCTTAAAGACAATCCCAACGATACCGATCTCTATATTAACTATATGGAGAAAGCGGTGGAGACTTATCGTCAAGTATTGGCTATGAACGTAATTGATAACAGTCGAATCCAAAAGATGATCGACGAGGTGGATAATATTCTCAATAATCAAAAAAACTTAGCCAACGCTGCGCCGTAATAAGAAAAAAGAAGCGTTTAAAACCCCCTTTAGGCAACAATTGCCTGATCGGCATCGCTAAGCGAATAGAATTAAAAACATAAGTCTCACGAATTAAAGTAACTCATGTTACGCAGAAAGGCTATTTTCAGGTAAATTTACTGTTTTCCCAATCCCTCTCCCAAGATGGGGAGAGGTTAGGCGAGGGCTGATATTATTGGATTTAATCCCTCACCCTAACCCTCTCCCAGAGGGCGAGGGAACACGGAGTGCGTAACATGAGTTAAAGTAATTAGATACTGGAATGAATATTGCTTTTTTTAAAAAGAAATTCCCTGGCTGATGGCGGCTATCTGGAATGGACATTCGATAAGAGAGACGGCGTAAGGTCATGATTCTTGGGCGCTTATTGGAAGATGCCACCACCAATGTCCTCAAAATCGGCATTGATGGAACCAATGAACGGCACAAGGCGATCGCCAACAACATCGCCAATGTGGATACCCCTAAATATCAACGCGCCTCGGTGGAATTCGAAGAACAACTGAAGCGGGCGATCAATCACTCCGGACTCATTGGACGGCGCACCCATCCCGCCCATTTCATCATCGGCGGTCCGGAAGAGATCAACATGGTGCGTCCGCGCGTCGATATCGATCATCTTACGCGTTTCCGCGCCGATAAAAATAATATCAACATCGATCAGGAAATGGCGGATTTGGCCGAAAACACTCAGAAAAACGTGCAATTCACCGAAATGCTCACCCGCCGCTATTCCTCCATCAAGCAAGTGATTTCGGAAGCGGGTAGAGCGTAAGCGTAGAGGAACATTATGAGTTATTCGATTTGCGCCTCCGGAATGACGGCCCAACGCATCCGTATGGACGTCATCTCCAACAACATCGCCAACGCGAACACGATGGTGACGGCGGAAGGATCGCCCTATCGCCGCCGCGAGGTCGTCTTCGAAGCGCCGGGAAAGACCTTCTCCGAATCGCTTTCCACCGCCCGGCGGCGGCTCAACCGCACCATCGGCTGCGGCGTTAAGGTGCAGCGGATTATGGAAGACCGTTCTGAGAAAGCCTTTACCAAAATTTACGATCCCGGCCATCCCTTCGCCGATCCCGACGGCATCGTTTTGCGGCCGAATATCAACGTAACTACGGAGATGGTGAACATGATCGACGCTTCCCGCGCTTACGAAGCCAACGTTACCGCCTTGAATTCGTACAAGCAAATGGAGACGCGGGCCTTGCAAATCGGCGGCGGACGATAAACGAAGGAGACGGCGCAGCCATGAGCGATCTTTCCTCTTTTTCCATTCCGCCGCGCGACGTTTCCGCCCTGGAAGGAACCAAACCCGGCGCGGCGGCTTCCAAGGCGAAGCCAATGCCGGAGGGCGTCAGTTTTCAGGACGAATTGATCCAGGCCGCCAAGCGCATCGGAGAGAATGCCGAAAAGGGAACGCAGACTTCTCCTTCTAATGTAAAAGACGTGGATCAAGCGATGAACTGGGCCAAAAACGCCTTCGACGACACCATGCAAGCTCATCAATTAATGCAGAATCTCATCCAGCGGCGCATGGACAAAGATAATGATGAGTGATGAATGATGAATGGTGAGCCTCCTGCCGAGGAAAGGCTCTCGGCGATAGCAGGAAGAAAAGCCGCCCCGCCGTTGAAACGGCGGGCTATTGTCGTTTGCCCCTTTGAAGGGGCATTTTAAAATAGCCCAGCCTTTCAAGAGGCTGGGATGATGATGGGTGACTTGGTGAGAAGGGCAAGGTTGTTTCTGCCCTTGAAATATCTCTTATTTTTCATCATTCATCATTTATCATTTGAGAGAGTAGGTAAGATTCATGGTTGATCCCCTAGGCGCTTCGCCGATTGGGGCTTACGGCCCCGGCCCCGCTGAGCAGGGAACGCTCGCCGATTTCGGACCGAAAGAGCCTTCGAAACCGGGAGAATCCTTCGTCGATCTGTTAAAAAGTTCGATCAACGAAGTCAATAACATGCAATCGGCGGCGGGGCAAAAAGTACAGAAATTGGTCACGGGCGAAATTAGCAGCATCCACGAAGTCGTGATCGCCACGGAAGAAGCGAGCATCGCTTTCAATCTCCTCATGCAGATTCGCAATCAGTTGTTGCGGGCATGGGACGAAATGAAGCGGATGCCTGTTTAATATCAACTTTTCGCCTTATAATGCTAGGCGATAGGGAGCCAATGGGTTCCTTTGGGGTTGAGGGAAACGATGGTAACAACCTGTATCCTCCTTAGGCCGGCGTCTCGCCGCGCCATGCCAACGCCTTCGTCTCCCTTCTTGTTCTTTGTCCATCGGTTCTTGAACCGTTAACGTTCGGAGCGGCTGCCGAAAGTCTGCGCCGAAGGCTTGGCGTTCGTCATGGAGAAAATTTCGTCTCTCCCAACGAAGCCGATCCTCTCGTTCTTTCCGGCGGCGCTCGAAAAGAAAAGACGAGGTATTCGAAATGGCGGCAAATCCCATGTCTCACGCTTATTCCAGTTCGATTCCGCAAAGCCGGATGTCGACGTTCGCGTTGTGGGCCATTCCCATTGCGGCGTGCTTGCTCTTGTTTTTGGCGCTCGGATTGGATCATGAGCCGCGCCAGGCGCCGATTCCCAATTCCGGCTATTCGAATAACGCCGAATCCTTCTCCGGCTACGGCGGGGCCGACAACCTCCCCGCCGCTAACAAGAACGTCGATCTAAGAAAATAACGACTAATCCATCCGTTATAACAAGGAGATTTAATCATGATCTCATCGAAACCGTCTTTAAGACAAAGAATGCTCATCGTATGGAATCGTATGACATCGTTCCAAAAGGGATTATTCCTCGCCTGCTGCGCGCTTTTGCCCATTGAATTGGGCGGCGCGGCTTACGTCGCCTCCGTTCCGGAAATGGTTGAACTTGTTCGTTCAGACGATATGAGCAGGCTTACCCAAATTACGGATTTCCTGACAGCTAACAATATCAAATTTAGTTTGTCCGGCCAAAATACCATCCTCGTCGATAAGGTGGACCGCAATAAAGCAGCGCTGCAATTGGCGGGGCAAGGTTTGATCGGCCCCAGTTTTGGTCCCGGCTTCGAACTATTCGACGAAGCGCGTTTGGGCATGACGGAAAATATGTTCGAAATGCAAAAGCAACGCGCTATGGAAAATACGCTGGCTAAAGCCATTGGGGAAGGAGCGTCCAACATCGCCGTCGCTCCCGTCAGCACCAAGGAATACGAAGAAGAATCCATTACTCCCGGCATCGGAAGTCAGCCCGGCGTTGGCTCCAATGTTCAGGATTCCGGATTGAGCGAAGAAGCCGCGATTACGAAATCCAAAATCACCGAAAGCATTATCAATAATCGATAACTTGGTCGGAAACGTTCATCAACAAAAAGTAATGAGTCATTCTAGGAGAGTGAATCATGAATGAATTCATTCAACAAATACGGGAACAGGTAGGGCGGATTTGGGCCGACCTCTCCATGCAGCAAAAGGCGCTTTTCATCTCCGCGCCGTTGATTCTTCTTATCAGCATGGGCGCCGCCATCTATCTGGCCAGCCGTCCGGAAATGGTCAGCCTGGTTCGTTCGGACGACAAGGCCCGGCTCAGCCAAATTGCCGACTACCTGACGACTAACAACATTAAATACGCATTATCCGGCGAGAACACCATCCTCGTCGATAAGGCGGACCGCAGTAAAGTAGCGCTGCAATTGGCGGGACAGGGTTTGATCGGCCCGGATTTCGGCCCCGGCTTCGAACTGTTCGACCAAACACGCTTGGGCATGACAGAGAACATGTTCGAAATGCAAAGGCAGCGCGCCATGGAAAACACGCTGGCCAAAGCCATCGTGGAAGGCGCGCCCAACATCACCCAGGCGTTCGTCCGCATCGTGATCCCCACGGACAAATTGTTTAAAGAGGATCAAGCGGAACCCACGGCCACCGTCAAAATCCACACGCAAGGTTCCGTCGACAAGAGCACCGTTGAGGGCATCCAGCGCCTGGTGGCGGCCAGCGTCGAGAAAATGAATTCCCAAAAAGTCGTCGTCGTAGATGGGACCAACAAATTGCTCAGCGAAGATTCCGATGTCGAGCCAGGCGTCGCTCAAGCGAGGAAACACTTCCAATATCAGAAAGTACTGGAATCGGATATGGCCCGCAAACTGGAAGACAAACTCTATTTTCTTGTTGGGCCGGACAATTTCCAGGTCTCCGTAACGATGGTGCTGGATTGGGAAGACCGCAAGATCAAGAACGTCAATTTCGACAACTCGGCCGTCGCCCCGGTCAGCACCAAAGCCTATGATGAAGAATCCACCACTCCCGGCATCGCCGGCCAGCCCGGCGTCGGCTCCAACGTTCAGGATTCCGGATTGGGCGCGGAAGCTACGCTCACGAAGACCAAAATCACCGAAGAAATCATCAACAATCAATACCCCTGGTCGGAAACGTTTATCAACGAAGAGCAAGGGGAAATCAAGAAAATTTCCGTGGGCATCGCCATCAATCAAAAACTGGACGACAACGATCAACCGATTAAACGCGATCCACAAATCCTTGCCGGTTTTGAAGAGAATTTGAAGGCAGCCATCAATTTCGATCCCATAGTCTACCAATTCCATTTGTTCGAACACCCATTCGACACCAGCCTGCTGGATCGGCTGGCGCAGGAACGTTTTTGGAACAATCTCACCAGCGCCGCCAAGAACCTATTGCCGTTGCTCCTGCTGTTGGCTTTGGGCTACTTCGCCTATATCTTCTTCCAGCGCGCCTTCGCTCCGCCGGAAATCGAAGAGGAGATGGAGGAAGAAGTGCCCATCGAACCGATCACCGATTCGAGGGAACTCACTTTGTCGCAGCTGGGCTTAGCGGAATTCGGCGACATCGCCAGCTTACCCGCCGAAGAACAGCGCCGCATCAAGATGCAGGAACACGTCATCAACTACGCCGCCGAGAAGCCGGAAGAAGTGGCGCAGATCATCAAAGCCTGGTTAAGCAGTTAAGAAAAAAGGCGGAGACTGGGAGACTTAGTGACTTGGTGACTTGGTGACTTGACGGGTGGCAAGGGCAAAGTCGTTTTTGCCCTTGAAAAGCAACAGAAGAGAAATTGGCGCAGGAATAAACTCATATGGAATTGAGTTTAGCAATATAATAGCGCAGGATGCGAACGCCTGATGAAATTCGGGAGCAAAATCGTGCGATCGACCAAAAACGCAGGAAAAAACGAGCCGGGCGCGCTTTCGGGCCGCAAGAAAGCGGCCATTCTGCTCTTGGCCATCGGTCCGGAATCGGCGTCGGAAGTGTATCGCAATCTGACCGATCAGGAGATCGAACAACTCACTTTGGAAATCGCCAACGTCGGCAACGTCACCAACGATCAGATCGCCCAGGTAGTCGAGGAATTCTACCATACCGCCATGGCCAAGCAGTATATCAGCTACGGCGGCATCGGTACGGCGCGGGACATTCTGGAAAAAGCCTTAGGACCGGGCAAAGCCATGGAGATTATCGAACATCTCCAAGGCATCCTCACCGGCCATCCCTTCGACTTCCTCAAGCATGTCGATCCCGACAATCTCTTCAATTTCGTCCAGCACGAGCATCCGCAGACCATCGCCTTGATCCTCGCCCATCTCACCGAAGAGCAGGCCGCTGTTATTCTTTCCGCCCTGCCGCCCGAATTGCAGCACGAGGTGGCTTTGCGCATCGCCACGATGGATCAGACCAGCCCCGAAATCATATCCGACATCGAGCGGGTGCTGGAGAAGAAGCTTTCCAACCTTCTTTCTCAGGAATATTCCGTGGCGGGCGGCGTCGATTCCCTGGCGGATTTGTTGAACCGGCTGGACCAAAACAGCAGCCAAACCATCCTGGAAAGAATCGAGGCGGAAAATCAGGAATTGGCGTCCGAACTCAAAAAGCAGATGTTCACCTTCAACGACATCGTCCTCCTCGACGACCGTACGCTGCAAAAAATGCTTCAGAGAGTCGACAGCAAAGACCTGATGGCCGCCTTGAAGGGAGCGCGGGAAGACGTTAAGGAAATGATCCTGCGCAATATGTCGTCCCGCGCGGCGCAGATGTTGAAGGAGGATATAGAAACCATGGGGCCGATCCGCGTCAAAGCCGTCGAAGAATCGCAGCAGCGAATTATTGAAATCATGCGCCGAATGGAGGAATCGGGAGAAATCCAAATCCATCGCGCCGGCAACGATGACTATGTGGAATAACAAAGGAATTCGAATTAATCAACTCATGTTACGCATGAGAAAGAGTTAAAAGAACGTTCCACAATTACGTTCGAATCGCGTAGACGCGAAAGGAAAAAAAACGCGAAAAAGGAATCCCTTCCTCAACCCGCCGTTGAAACGGCGGGCTATTATTGTTTGCCCCTTTAAAGGGGCATTTGGAAATAGCCCAGCCTTTCAAGGCTGGGAGAAGACCGAGTAAATCGTAATGAAAATCTTTCTCGCTTCTCCGCTGGGCTTCGCCGAAAGCACGCGCGCTTTTCTCGGCGTTTTGCGGACGAAGTTGGAGTCGCTTGGTTATGATGTCGTGGATCCCTGGTCGTCTTCCACGGACTTGGAAGAAGAACTGCGAAAAGCGGACAGGTTAACCGATCCGCAAACCCGCGATCAGGAATTCCATCGCGTCTCCATGCGCATCGCCGAACGAAACGCGCAGCTCTTGCGTTCCTGCGGCGGCGTGCTGGCCGTGCTGGACGGGGTGGACGTGGATTCGGGAACCGCCTCCGAAATCGGTTTCGCTTTCGGCTTGGGAGACAAAGTCATAAACGGCTATCGCGGAGATTTCCGGCGCAGCGGCGAGAATGATGGCGTAGAAGTCAACCTGCAAGTACAATATTGGATTGAACGGAGCGGCGGACGCATCGTTCATTCCGTGGAGGAACTGAACGCCTTGTTTTTTTCCCAAAAGCAATAACGGCGCACAGGATTCAGCCGCACGGCTATTCGCAAATGATTGACTCATGTTACGAGTGATAAAAAGCTTAAGAAGTCTATTATGATCGTCGTTTGAATCACGAAAACGCGAAATGAAAAAGAAAAACACGAAAAAAAATCCCTTCATAAACCCGCCGTTGAAACGGCGGGCTATTATCGTTTGCCCCTTTAAAGGGGCATGTGGCAATAGCCTTTCAAGGCTGGGTGAAGAAATTTCGCTAAATTCGATTCTTTTCGCGTCTTCGCGATTCGAAAGAGACGTAATCGTGAAGACCTCAACGCCTCTCTTGAACGATTTTTCCGATGGCGCGACGGTACTGGCTGCGTAACATGAGTTAGTAATTAAGATCGTTATTTTGAATTGAGAAGACGCGAAGAAAAAGAAAAAAACAGTTGGCGCAAAGGATCGCGCCATGAAAAGGTTTTTTCCGTGGAATCCATTAGAATCCGTGAAATCCGTGATTCAAAAAAATTTCGCGGGTTTCGAGCCTTTTCGCGTCTTCGTGATTCAAAAAACGCAATTCCCGGCGCCGAATGCATAACATTACTTTTTAATTCGTTTTTAAATTGATTTGGAGTGAAAACAGACGCCGATGGCGCGAATTATCAAAGCCCCCAACGTGCAGGAAGCGAAGCCTTATCCCATCGTGGAGCGGGATAAGGTTTTGCGCCATGCCAACGAAGAAGCCGCCGACATCATCGCCGCCGCGCAGCAACAGGAGGAATCCATTCTCATAAGCGCCTCGCAGCAGGGAGACGAGATCGTCGCCGGCGCCAAACAGGAAGCCGAAGGGATCATTGCCGACGCCCAGGCCGAAGGCGAACAAATCAAGGAAGCCGCCCGCGAAGAAGGCGCCGCCCTAGGACTTCAACAAGGTCTCGACGAAGCCCGAGAGCAAGCGGCGTCCATTCTGCAGGAAATGGCCGGCATGATGGCGGAAGGGCAGCGCATCCTCGAAGGCAAATTCCAGGAGCAGGAGCAGGAAATCCGCGAGTTAGTCGCCGAGATCGTCTCCCGCGTCGTCCAGGAAAAAATCGCTTTGGACGATGAAATCGTCGTCCGCGTCGCCCGCGAGTGCATCCGCATAGCGGCGGACCGGCAATCCGTCCGGATCCTCGTTCATCCGGACGATAAGGCCAAGATCGAAGAGTGGGTTCCTCAATTCACTCAGATGTTCGACGATATAGAGAAGCTGTCGATCGCCAGCGATCCGCGCGTTGGCCGCGGCGGCGTCATCATCGAATCCGGAACCGGCGGCGTCGACGGACGAATCGAAAAGCAAGTTGAAATTCTCAACGAAACCCTAATCAATCCATGATTCTCACGCCTCATTCCATCGATTGGAACGCGATTCGCTGGTCCTTGAATCTGATTCAGCCCATACGGCAGCGGGGCTATGTGGACGAGTTAATCGGAGTAGTTATTCTCGCCCGCGGGCCGGGAGGCGCCGTCGGCGATCTGGTTTATATCTATCCGGCGGAAGGCCAGGAGCCGGTTCCCGCCGAGATCGTAGGCTTCCGTTCCGGACGCGTCATCCTGATGGCGTTCGGCGAGATCGCCGGCATCCGTCCCGGCTGCGAAGTAATCTCGTCCGGCGGCCCCTTGAAGATCAAATGCGGCGAGGCGCTCTTGGGACGCATCCTCGACGGCATGGGCAATCCTTACGATGGGAAAGGTCCTGTGAAAACAGATTCGCTTCGCTCCATCTACAACCGCCCCCCCAGCGCCATTCACCGCAAGCGAATCGTAAAACCCTTAGCCACCGGCGTTAAAATCATCGACGCGACCCTGACATGGGGGCAAGGGCAGCGCATCGGCGTTTTCTCTGGCAGCGGCGTAGGCAAGAGTACGCTGATGGGCATGATCGCCCGCGCCACGGAGGCGGATGTCAACGTCATCGGCCTCATCGGTGAACGCGGACGCGAAGTGCGCGAGTTTATCGAGAAAGACCTGGGCAAAGATGGTTTGGCCCGCAGCGTCCTGATTATCGCCACCGGCGATACGCCGCCCCTGACGCGGGTGAAAGGCGCCTTGACCGCCATCACCGTCGCGGAGTATTTCCGGGACCAGGGAAAAAATGTGCTCTTCATGATGGATTCGGTTACCCGCATGGCCATGGCCCAGCGCGAGGTCGGCCTGGCCGCCGGAGAGCCGCCCACCACCCGCGGCTATACCCCTTCCGTCTTCGCGCTCTTGCCCTCTTTTCTGGAGCGCGCCGGAACCACGCCGGACGCGGGAACGATTACGGGCCTCTTTACCGTGCTCGTCGAAGGCGACGACATGAACGAACCCATCGCCGACGCCGTGCGCGGCATCCTGGACGGGCATATCGTGCTCTCGCGGAAACTGGCGCACAAGAACCATTATCCTTCCGTCGACATCCTGCAAAGCATCAGCCGCGTAATGGTGGACATCGTTCCCGAAGAACAAGTATTGTCGGCGCGGCGGCTGATGGAAATCACTTCCATCTATCGCGACGCGGAAGACTTGATCAATATCGGCGCCTACCAGCGCGGCTCCAATCCGGAGATCGACCTCGCCATGGAAATGCTGCCCACGATCGACGCTTTCTTGAAGCAAGGCATCCAGGAAAATGTCCCCTACGCCCAATCCGTCAAGCAATTGCTGGCCATCGCCCGCCAATGCGCTCCCCGCAAACCGGCGCCGGCCGCTGCGAATAAGGGAGGGACCGCCCGATGAGAAATTTCCGTTTCCGCCTGGACCCGATGATCCGGTTGAAAGAATATCAAATCCAAAAAAAAGAAGAAGAAATCGCCGCTCTCGAAGATCAGATTCAACAACTCCTGCGCGAAATCGACGAGGGGCGGCAAGCGGTTCAAGATATGCGGCGGCGGCTGCTGGAAGAGACAGAAGACAAGGACCTCATCCAAGTGGAACGGTCGCTGGATATGTTCCGCGCCTATATGAATCGCGTCGAACAAGAGAAGCGGGCGCGCATCGCTTATTTTCGCCAACAACAGGATGAAAAAAGAAAAGAATTGGTTACACTCTATCAAGAAGAGAAAATTCTCGATCGCCTGAAAGAAAAGCGCCGTTTGGAATGGGAAACGGAAATGCGCAAAGAGGAGGGGGCTATGTTGGATGAAATCGGAACCCAAAAATACGTTCGCCGCGCGCGCGAGCATGGCGGCGTCATACTTTACTTGCTCGTCCCGCTGGCGCTGGCGGGAGCCGCCGCCGCGATCGGCTTTTACACGGGCGCCGTCGATAAGAGTTTGCTGGCCAAAATCCCCTTTCTCGGCTTCGGCGTAAAAGGCGCCACGGAAGCGGTCTCTCCCGTCTCGGCGACGGAAGAAAGCCGCTATCTCACCACGGAAGAACTCTTGGGAAATATTAAGGATCCCATGCCCAAGGCGTTGGAAAATCTGGTTCGGGAAAGAGAACGCCTTACGCTATGGCAAAAAGCGCTGGAAGAAAAAGAAAAGGATTTGAACATTCGCAGTTCCATTCTCGACGATCGCGAAGCGATGGTGAGCGGCCAAATCAAGCAAGCCTCGCAACTCGTTACCGCCTTCCAGGATTATTTAGCCAAGATCGACGAACGGGAAAAAAGCGCCCTTAGCGAGCGGGAGCAAACCATGGCGAAATCGCTGGCGGCGGGAAGCGAAAAAACCATCGCGCAAATGGCGGTTTCCCTCTTTCAGGCCGCTAATACAACGACTCCGGAAGATAAGGAGCAGGATCAATTGATTCTGATCCGCATCTTAACCAAAATGACGCCCTCTTCGCGGGATAAATTGCTTTCCGCCATTCACAAAGCCGATCCCCAAACGGGCGCGGAAATCCTGAAGAAGTTCATCAATACGGATATCAACGCATTATACGGCATTACGCCGCCTACTCCTTCCGCGATCGTCTCCCCCATTACGATCCCCTCGGCGACGAGGACGCTTCCGCCGCCCATCGAGCAGAACATAGGAGGCGGTACTCCTCCATCTGGCGGATGATGACCTTATCCCAATCGTAAACCGCTTCCATCAAGGCGCGGGCGTTTTCGCGCAGGCGCGCCCTTTTGCAGCGATCTTCAACGGCTTCCGAAATAGCCTCGGCGAATCGTTCCCACGATTCCGCAACGAAAAGATGCTCGCCGTCTTTCGCGTCCAATCCTTCGCAGCCGGCCGGCGTGCTGACTACGGCGCGGCCGGAGGCCATCGCTTCGAGAATCTTGAGGCGAATGCCTCCGCCGATTTGCAGCGGGACGATATAAATCAACGCCCGCCGCAGATAATCGCCGACTCTCTCCACCCGGCCCGTCACCCGGACGCCGTCTACTCCATCGAAGCGCTTGAGGGATTCCGGCGGACTCGCGCCGACGATTGAACACCGGACGCCGGGGATTCGCCGTCGGACCGCGGGCCAGGCGAAACGCAAAAAATCCA
Organism: Candidatus Omnitrophota bacterium; assembly: GCA_040755155.1. NCBI lineage: Bacteria > Pseudomonadati > Candidatus Omnitrophota > Candidatus Omnitrophota bacterium. The sequence goes on from JBFMBP010000135.1 coordinate 19,494, forward strand.
GCGCGCCGAAAGCGTTAGGGTAATAGGACATGGTTCCGGTAAAAATCAATTCCGGCGGTCCTTCCGGTTCGTCCAGGTAAGGATAATCCTCCAAATCCACGCCGGGACGCTGATGGAATACGGGCAATGACGGATCCAACCGCTTCAATTCTTCGCAATCCAACGGCGATATGGAGAGAATGCGTTCGAACTTGCGGCAGGCGAGGCGTTCGTAGCGCTTCGTTCGCCATCCCTCCATATAGGCGCATGTCTTCATCAATGGATTCGCCGAGTAGCGGGCGAGCTGCAGCAGCAAAAGGCCTTCGATATTTTCCTTATAATGAATTTTGAGGCACTCTTCCTCCCCGCTGACATAAGCGGCGGTATAGAAATTCTGCGCGTGAATGACGTCGAAGCGGCGGCGGCGTTGCAGGCGTTGAATATAACCGGCCATATCCGGATTGAAAAAACGATGCGCCTTATAAGGCCAGGCGGAGACCAGCGTTTTCGCCAACGGAGGAAGGGACCATTTGCCATAGGCGGGAAAGGCCGCCGCTTCGGCGCAAAATTCCTTCACGCGCTCCAACGCCGATAGTTCGGAGGGGTGATGATAGAGGCAAACCGCGCTGACGGAACATTCCCGGGCGAACCGCTTCAGCGTATTCCACGTTACGATGCGCCCGCCGCTATGGGGCGGATAAGGGATTTGGGGAAGGATGAAGAGAACATTCACGGCGGCAGGCTTTCTACACCACCTTGCTGATAAGAGCGAGACATGCGAAAGTCGTTTTGCGCACGGATTCGGTTTTTTCCCGCTCGTTGAATTCGGGATGGATGAACGGATTGCGCAGATGCTGCAACAGGATCAAATGGCTGGCGAGTGCGGTCGTCTTTTCGTCCGTCAATCCCTTCACGCCCAGAGGATTGCGGATGGAGATTTTGCCTTTGCGATTAGCGAAATCGTGATTCCGCCCCCAGCAGAAAAGAATCACGCCGAGAGCCTTCAATCCGTCGGGCTTGTATTTGGATTCGTGTTGAATGATGCGTTCGAGCACTTGGCGGGTAATGTCGGAATTCAGTTCCAGATTCTGCTGCTGCGCAGTGCGAATCAAATATTGATTGAAAAAAATATCCAAATTCCCCAATTTGGAATCGTAAATCTGATGGGCGAGTTGGCGGATATTTTCGCTGGCAAGCAGGCGGTTCACCTTGCGCCCAAGGCGCAGCTTCACTTCGTTTTCCACGGCGAAGGAATAGGAAAAACTGATATTGCGAGCTACGGAGAGCGTATGGGCGGAAGGGGAATCGTATAGGTTTTCCGCGATGGAAAGCATCGTCCTCGTTTCCCCATCGAGAGCGGACGCTTCCGGCAATTCGTCTTTGATGGAAGCGAGAACGGCGTCTGCGTCCAGTTCCTTCATCAAACCGGCGGAGCGGTTTTCCAGACTGTCCAACCGGTCCAGCATTTCATAGGCTTCGCTCTTCAATCCGGCGTCGAGGTCTTGATTCTCCATCATGCGTCCGAGTTCGGATCGGAGGGATTCGCGAACCTCGCCCTCTTTTTGCAGCGCTTCCTCCATCCGGTCGCGCAGCGAACGCATTTTTTCGAAATGATCGTAGATGGCGTCCAGCCGCTGGTAGAGCGTATTGATCTCCTCGTCGATGCGCGATTTGCTGAGAACGAACATAGCCCCATACTGCCGCGCCAGCGCCCCTTCGTCGAAGGAGCCGACCGCCGAGATCATAATAATGGGCGTTTGGGGATGGCTGCGCTTCGCTTCGCGGATAAAATGCAGCCCCTCGTCGTGCGTCCGCATGTCCAGATCGGTGATGACGACTTGAGGAGATTCGGATCGAATCTTATCCATTCCCTCGACGGAATCCTCCGCCTCGATGACATGATATCCCGCCAACGTCAAGTTGCGCACAACGGCGGTGCGATACTGAGGATTGTCGTCAACGATCAATAGGCGTCTTTTTTCCGCCATTGTCTTTCCATTCGAGATTCTCGTTTTATCTACGCTTCTAAAGGCAATGCGACCGGCTCGCCGCATTCGATCGAGCGATAGGCGCCCAAGGCGGCCTCCATCGCTTTCAATCCATCGTAACCTGTAATGGAAGAATTTCCCTTTTCCTGAATCGTTTTCGCGAAAGCGTTTACCAAACCTAAATCGATATTATCCGTCCAGCAATCCCATCGCGCCCGGACGGCGTCGTTATTATAGACCTCAATCTTCTGATTGAAGGCGTCCAGCGTCATAGATCCTTTTTCGCAAACGATTTCCATCGTTACATCTCCCCAAGTCGGATAAGAAGATTTGGGGCGCGACCAGGACGTATCGAGCGTAGCGAAAACGCCGCCTTCGAACTCCAATGATAATAGTCCGGCGTCGTCGATATCGATATCGGGATAAAACAATCGTCCCGCTTCGGCGTAGACGGAAACGGCTTCCCGCCCCAGAATCCAGCGCCAAACGTCGACCACGTGAACGGCGTGATCCATCACCGCCCCGCCCCCCGCCAGTTTGCGGTCGACGAACCACCCGCCAGGCATGGAGCCGTGATTGGTTCCCTTCATGGCGAGAATCTTGCCCAAAACGCCTCCCGCGATCAATTGGCGCATGCGCGCGATGGGCGCGTTATATCGGCAGGGAAAGGCGATCATGAGTTGAACGTTATGCGACTGGCAGGCGTCAATCATCCTCCGGGCGCCGGAAAGCGAAGTGGAGATGGGCTTCTCGCATAAAACGTGCATTCCCGCTTCCGCCGCCAAAAGAACGTGTTCTTCATGCTTGGCGTTTTCGGAACAGACGATGACGCCTTCCACGCCGCTGTCGAACAAATTCCGGCAGGCATCGAAAAAAGGAACGCCGTACTTTTCGGCGGCGCTGCGTCCCCTGTCCGCATTATCATCATAAAAACCGGCTAGTTGCGCCCGTCCCGATAGTTGTTGCAAGCAAGCGGCGTAACTATACGCATGCATATGTGCGCAAGATATAACGCCGATTCGCGCCGTCATAATTTCCCTCTCCTTGATCAATCAATAAGACGCAGCCAAAACCATTGGAATGATGAATGACGAAAAAAAACACGCCCCTTATTGCTTTTTTGATCTGTTTTCGCAAATCCTAATGGATTACTCTAGGCAGAAAACCTTACCCTGCCGCCCCGCCGTTGAAACGGGGGGCTATTTTCGTTTGCCCCTTTAAAGGGGCATTTAAAATAGCCCAGCCTTTCAAGGCTGGGATGAATTCAATCCACCCTGCAACCCTAATGTCTCAACGTCACAGGCCGTTTGGTCTTCATCGACTCCAGCGCCGCCGCCGCGAGACGGACGGCGTCCCGTCCTTCTTCCGCCGTGATGGGATTGCTTCCTTCGCCCCGCGCCGCCTTGACGAAATCCTGCATCGTCTTCATGCAGGCGGGGATGCTGACGGGGCTTTCGTTGCAATAATGCCGCGCGCCGCTGGCGCAATCCACCATCGATATTTTCAACGGAATGCTTTCCTGATTGTCGTAGCGGATCAATCCCTTATCTCCCGCAATCTCCACGTCGATCAGAAATTGCCCATAATGGCTCCACGACGATTCGATATGGGCAATAGCGCCGCTTTCCAAGCGCAGAATCGCCAGCGCATAATCCATGTTCTCCGTCGAACAACGTCCTTGCATCCCCTGGCAAAAAATCCTTTGGACTGGGCCAAAACAAGACAACAGAAAATCGAACTCGTGAATCATGGCGTCGAAGGCGACGCCGCCGCTGCTCTCGAAATTGGAATACCACCGTTGAGGATGCGGCGTGCGGCGGCCTAGCCAGATCACGCCCGGCTTGCCCACCGCGCCCGCCTGCAATTGCCGCCGGATCTCTTCCATTTCCAGAAACGCGCGGTGATGATGTCCGGCGGTAACGACGACGCTTCGCTCGCGCGCCAACTCGACCAGCCGGTCGCTCTCCTCGCGCTCGCGCGTCATCGGAACCTCGATATAAACCGGCTTGCCCGCTTCGATGGCCGCCCGCGCCTGGAAAAAATGAAACGGCGTGGGACTGGCCACGACGACGGCGTCTATATCTTCCCGATGCGCCAAATCCAGGTAGTCCGTCAACGCCGCCGCCCTGTATTTCTCCGCCAATTCCTTCGCTTTGGCGGAATGAGGATCGGCTACGGCGCGGAGTTCCGCTTCTGGAATGCGGGCGATGGATTCCGCATGGGCGGCGCCCATCACCCCCGCGCCGATAACGCCGATTCGCAAGATATCCATTCTTTTTCCATCCCTTCGCAAGGGGAGCTTCCTCGCATCTTGCAGCGATGCGAAATTTCATCCCAGCCTTGAAAGGCTGGGCTATTTTCAAATGCCCCTTTAAAGGGGCAAACGGTCATAGCCCGCCGTTTCAACGGCGGGTACGTGGAGGGATTCCTTTTTCCGCGCGTTTCTTTTTTCTTTCGAGTCTACGCGATGCAAACGTCATTTTGGATCGTCCTATTAAGCGCGTAACGTAAGATAATAATTATTAAACCTGGACAATTTCGCGTTGCTCGAGGGATTGAATTTCCGCTTCCACCACTTGCAGCGCCGCGCAGCCCGCTTCGAAATCCGCCGCTGCGGGAGACGCTTCGCCCCCCGCCAGGCGCTTAAAGAAATAGGCGTCTTGCAGCAGGTAGCCGCCCAGGTTGGTCACGTTGATTCCTTCCACCGGCTTGGTCTTCGGCATATCCGGCAAGACTGGCGTTTCGGGTTCGCCTTCTTTGGGATAGAAGAGAAACGGCTCCGGGCGGGTGCAATCGTAGTCGAGGACGCCCTTTTCGAATAGCGCGACGAAACCCATGCGGAAAGGATATTTCTCGCCTTCGTACCAGGCGCCTTCGGCGTAGACGGCCGGTCCGCCGTCGTAGAAATACTGCGTATGGATTTGCCGCCAGCCCGCGTAATCCTTGACGCCGCTGGCCACCACCGCCTTGGGCTTCCCGGCGAGATAAAGAACCATATCCGTATCGTGCAGATGAAGATCGAGCGCCGCGCCGCCGCTCAATTCCGGATTCAGCAGCCAATTGCCCGCCGACCATCCCGGCTGGGCGCTGGTGCGGACGAATTTCATCGAAGTCAATTTCCCCCAACGCCCATCGGCGCAGGCTTCCTTCAAGCGAACGTATTCCGGCCAGAAACGAAGCACGTGTCCTACTTGATTGACGACGTTGTTCTTCTTCGCTTCGGCGGCGAGTTCCTTGGCCTGGGCCAGCGCTCGGCAAAGGGGCTTCTCCACGAAAAGATGCTTGCCTTGAGCCAACGCCAACATGGCGAGTGGATAATGGGAGGGCGTCGGCGTGCAGATCATGACGGCGTCCACGTCGTCCCGCCGGATCAGGTCTTCCGGAGACGACATGAATTCGCAATTCGCCTGCTTCGCCAATTTTTCCGCCGATTCCACCCGTTCGTCCGCAACGGCGGCGATTTCCGCCGCTCCGCTGACCAGGCAGGCCTGAGTGTGCATATTGCCCATTCCGCCGCAGCCGATGATTCCAATTCGCGCCATGATTTTTCTTCTCCTTTACATTCTTTCCGGAGCGTTCACTTTAAGAAGCCCCAATCCGTTGCGCATCGTTTGCCGTATGGCGAGGACAAGATGAAATCGGCTCCGCGTTCCCGGCTCGTCGTTCTCGTCCAACACGCGCTGCGCTTGATAGTAGGTATGAAACGTTTTCGCCAAATCTTCCAGACAAGCGGGAATCAGTTGCGGCTCGAACCGCTCCGCCGCGTCCATCACTTGCAAAGGATAATAGAATATCTTCAACAATAAAACCCGCTCCCGCTCCCCGCGCAGGGGCGCCGGATCGAAATCGAGTGCGGGAGAAATGGCAACGCCGCGTTCCTTGGCTCTCTCCTCGATGCTGCAAGCGCGGGCGTGCACGTATTGCAGATAATAGACGGGATTGTCCATCGACTGCTTCTTCGCCAAATCCCAATCGAAGACCATCTGCGCCGAATAGCTGCGCTGGGCGAAGAAATAGCGCGTTACGTCCGCGCCCAGTTCGTCCACCATATCCGCCAGGGTCATGAATTGTCCTTCGCGGGTGGAGAGCTTGATCTTCTCCCCGCCCCGCTGGATGCTCACCATCTGGTTGAGAAGATAATGGAGTTTGGACAAGTCATGGCCGAAGATTTGCAAAGCCGCCTTGACTCTCTCGATCTGGCTGTGATGATCGTGTCCCATGACGTTGACGAGCAGATCGCAGCCTCGCCGGTATTTCTCGCAATGATAGGCGATGTCCGGCGTAACGTACGTCGGTTCGCCGTCGCTTTTGACCAACACGCGGTCTTTTTCGTCGCCATGATCGGTGGTGCGCAGCCAGAGGGCGTTGTCTTGCTCGTAAGCGGCCCCCTTTTCCAACAGTTGATCCAACACCTGCTTCACCGCGCCGGACGTATGCAGGGAGCGCTCGCTGAAGGTTCGATCGAACCGCACCCGCAGTCGGCGCAGGTCGTCCATAATAATGTCCATCAATACGCTGGCGGCGAATTCGGTGAACGGCTCCCAATTCCCTTCTTCCAATAGCGCGCCGCCCCGCGCCGTCTTCAACGCCGCTGCGATGTAGCGGATATAATCGCCTTTGTAGCCATTCTCCGGCAGGGGGCAATCCCGCCCGAACAATTGCAGGTAGCGCGCCCGCACCGAACGCCCCAGCATCTGCATCTGCACGCCCGCATCGTTGTAGTAGTATTCCCGCTCCGTCTCGTATCCCACGGCTTGAAGCAATTCCGCCGCCATATCCCCCACCACCGCTCCGCGTACATGGCCGACGTGCAAGGGACCGGTGGGATTGGCGCTGACGAATTCCACCAGCGCTCGTTGGCCTTGATGCTTCATAGAACGCCCATACTCGGCGCCCAGCGTCAACGCGCTTTTCATGGCGCCGAGCAACACATCGTCGGAAAGCGTTAGGTTAATAAATCCCGGCCCCGCCACCACGGCGCGGGCGACGATAGGACTGGCCGACAAGCGTTTGACGAACTCGTCGGCGATCTCGCGCGGGGGCTTCTTCATCGGCTTAGCGAGCAGCATGGCGGCGTTGGTGGTCAAATCGCCATACGCGATATCTTTCGTCGGCGTAAATAAAAGCAGAGACGGATCGATAACCCCGCCCGCCAACGAAGCGGCCGTCTCCCTCAGAATTTGGTTCAATTGCTCGACAATTTCAAAATACACGGATATCGCCTTTCACTAAATCCAATAATATCAACCCTCACCTAACCTCTCCCAATCTTGGGAGAGGGATTGGGAAAACAGTAAATTTACCTGAAAATGGCCTTTCTGCGTAGCATGAGTTATTCATATATCTCCAACTTCACTTCGCCGAGGATTCCCGACGGCGCCGCTTGACGCATCAGCCGATTGGCCAGCGAATTGACGGCGCGGAATTCGAATAGATTTTCGCCTATTCTTACTTTGCTGGTTACTTCCATTCGCCAGGGAGGACGCCATAACGTCCCGGCCAGTTCTCCGTTAATGGCGATTTCCACCAAATCGGCGACCTTCTCGAATTGAAGAAAGAAACGATGCTCCGCCAACGCTTCCGTTATGCATAAATTCTGGCGATAGATTCCGGCGCCGGAATAGAAGGGATAGCCCTGATCGGCCCATGAGCCAGTTTTAATTTTCATGGAAGGCTGAGTAATAACTTGTTGGCCTTCGCATTCGATAAGAGCGAAATCGCCATGCAGGCTTAGCATTTCCGCGATATGTCCAGCATCGTGAAAATGGGCGGCGCTGGAGACGGTCAGAATATTTTCCCCGCGCCGGATATGCTCGCTGGCGTCGAATGCGGTCAACAAACGGTCGAAGCCTTCGCATTCTACGCTCTTCTCCACGGGAATCCCGTTGATGGCGATGGCGAAGGTTTGGCGTCCCTTCCCGCCGAATACTTCCTGATGAGCTAATCCATCGCAAATCAACGTCAACGGCCCGTTGAAGCGATCCACCCAAAAGGATGCCGTATAGACGCGCTCAAGCCCCAGCCAGCCAGTCGGCTCCTCGCGGAAAGGCTTTATTTCCATGCGCCATTGATGCAAGGGCAATTCGTTTCCCATTTGAACAAAGAAGAAATATTCATTATGAAATTTGATCGTATGCAGCGGTTCGCCGCAAGGTTCGTTCTTCGCTTCCGCGCCATCCAACGGTTGGCAATTCATCAGAAACAGCCGCGATTCGCCGGGTTGCAATCGTACTTGCAGCGTTGGATCGGGACCGCTGACCGGCAAACGGTGAAACCGCCCCGTCTCCGCATCTCCTTCGTAAACGTATTGAGCCGCTGTGGGGAAAACAATTTTTCCCGCATAGTCCGCCGTCGTCGAAACGTTATGCGCGAAGAAGAGATCGCCTTCGGGCAGGATGCGATGATGATGGATTACGTCTTCGCTGTCTCCCTCCATCGAAACGCCCGGTTCGGCCAACCGGCGCAGAACCTCCAACCAATCCCCTTTCGCGAAAAGGACGTTTTCTTTTTCTTCGATCAGCCGTTCGATGCGTTCGCGGATAGAGGCGTCGCTTCCCTGCTCTTGCGAAGCATCGGGCAGGCATTCCGCAAAAAGAATTTTCGTTCCTTGCTGCGCCAAGCGTTCCAAGATATCCACCGTCTTCGAGAGAACAACGCGGCAGAGTGGAATCAACAGAATGGAATAGCGTTTTCGCGCATCGCCGCTGGGCGCGTATAGAATCGCGCCCTCGCCATCGCCTTGCAGATGGAGCGCCCAATCTTCAGCGATGAAATCGAAATCGTAATGATGGCGCAGCAACGTTTCGCAAAATATGGAAAAGGCGTTTTCCCATTGCCCCGCCCGCTGGCGGTCATCCGCACTAAGGGAAAACAAGCCCCAAAACGAACGCATGGGATAAAGAACCAGCGCCGCAGCGATATGCCCTCCCTGCGAGAGCATCGCCGATAGCCGCGCCAGACGCTCGGCGAATCGCCCATACCACGGCCAGAAAGTCTGCTGATAGGAATGCGCCGGTGGGCATTCCCACTTGCGGAAGCCTTCGATGGAGTAATAGGCCGCATGAGGGACGAAGAAATTGATCCCCAGCGCCATTTGAAACGCCGCCAGCCGGTCGATATCCGCCAACGACAGCCTCCAGCCCCCCGCGACTCCGAAAGCTTCCGACATCGTCCGCGGCTTGCCCAACCAATGCGCGGCGGACGAGGCCGATTTGCAGGCCAAGAGATTATTGCAAAATCCCGCACGCGGCCAGGCGCTATCGAAAAGCGCGTCGCAGCCCGCATAGTCCCAATATTCCGCCGTGCGGAAATAATCTCCCTGCGTCCACGCCTGCCGCGCCGGTTCGCCTTCGCATTCGGGATGGCCGATACTGAGCCATCCCGCTTCCTGGCAGGCGGCGCGGACGGTTTGGAAATAGGCTTCGCAATACATATCCGTAACGCATTGCAGAAACCGGCAGCGGTGGGCGGCGGCTTCGCCCTCTCCGGCAAGAACCAGGCTGGGCAGCGCGTATTCGATATCGTAATCGTAAAGACGCTTGAATCGCTGCGGCAGCGCGGCGGTCCAGGGAATCTCGTTGGCCGCCAAAACGCCGAAACGCGGTTCGTCCGTAAAGACGCCCGCTATTATGCCCGCGTCTTCGCCCAAAAATTCCCGATAGCGGCGATGCGTCGCGTTGACGAACGCCTCTACAGCTTGGGGATTGAGCGTATCCAGGTAGTAACCATGAAAGCCGCCGCGAAATACTTTTTTTGCGAAAACCAGAATCTGGACGATCTCCGGCGGGACGTCTTCGATGACGCCATTGCGCGGCCAATCGCTTAGGTTGCGGCATTCTCCCGCGCCGGTGATTCCCAACACGTAGGCGATATCCTCGTCCGCCTTCAAACGGATGGAGCGCCCCGGCGCCGTGGCGATGGTTTGCGCTAAAACCAGAGTGGTTTGACGAAACGATGGTTCGGCGTCGGTTACGGCGCCGCCTGCGGTTCCGCTAGGCCAGTTGTCTTCATCGTAAAGCCAAACCTGCATCCCCCGCCGATGGCCTTCCCGCGCGCAAAGTTGGATGAGTTGCATCCATTCGTTCGATAGATATGGCGTCAGCAAGCCATGCCGCGCATGAAGGATGAAGCCGCCCATTCCCTGCTGCTGAAATTCCTCGATCTGGCGCAGCAATTCCTCTTTCTCCAACCGATGGTTGAGAAACCAGAAGGGAACGGGCCGAAAAGCGTCCGGAGGATGCAAAAAGAGTTCTATCGGATTCATTCTTAGAATATCTATGGGTCAAAAAACGCGACCCATCCTACTTTTTTCATCATTCATCATTCATCACTCATCATTCAAAACCTATGGTATCAGCGGCTTTCGTTCGTCAAAAGGGATAACCGCCGTTATTTTTTTCCAGCGCTTATCGTTAATCAAATAATGCCATTACGGGTGATGATTGATTTAGTAATAATGGAGCGTTTGGCAAGGGCAAGATCTTTTCTGCCCTTGCGCTTCCCCAAAACGATGTTTGTCTGGATCATGATGAATGGATGGGACGGCAGAGGTTCTTAGATTGATTCACGAAAATGTGGAGAAAAAAGAAGGACGTAAAAAAAAACGAAAAAATTAAGAACACTTATCGTTAGAGATAACGCTATACAAGACGATCCGGCAAAAAAATTGAAGATGCAATCGGGTGACTGCCTATTGTGGTGCAGGCATCTTGCCTGCGCTGTATCTTGTACAGGTTGGAAGCCCGTACCACAAAAAATTGACTTTTTGCCGTCCCATCATAAATGACTCATTCCCCGCCGTCGATTTTTTTCAACCTTATGCCGCCGTTGGAGCTGCGCAAGCGAATTTCCGGGCCGCGGCCGTCGCCGAGAATTCCTATGAGTTTGCTTCTTCCCGCCGTTTTCACCGTAATGGGAAAATCGCAGCCTACGCTTCCGTTCGAGGTAACCGCATCCAATTTCCCGTTGAAATCCAGCGGCAATTTTACGTGTATGGAGCCATTCGAAGTGGAAAGGCCGAGGCGAGCGCAAAGGCTGTAGATATCGGCTTCAATGGAGCCGTTCGAGGAGGATAACTCCGACTCTTCGTCCAGCCGTTCCGCTCGCAGGACGATGGCGCCGTTGCTCGTGCAGACGCGGACGCGGCCTACGACGCCTTCCAACTCGACTTTGCCGTTGGATGTATCAATATCCATGTCTCCGTGGAGGCCGGCGATATGGACGGCGCCATTAGAAGTATCCAGTTTGGCGTCGAATTCCGGCGGCGTCTGAATTTCGTAGCGGACGCTAAGGTTTACGCCTTGGGGAATTTTGGGATGCGCTTTATAAATTCTGATTTCTCTACCGTTGCGTTCGACCCTTATGTCCACCTTGCGGGCGAAATCTTCCGCCGTGGAGGATCGGCGGGCGCGCACTTCTTTCCAGGCTTTCACGACGATCCGGTTGTCGGGAGAAGGCGTCAGACATATCGATCCATTGGACGTTTCAGCGGAAAGGAAGGAGGCGCCGTCTCGATCCAACGTCCACTCTTGCTGATCGGCGAATCGAGACTTGAATTCCGGCGGACAATTAACGGCGGCTTCCGCGACGGAAACGGGAACTTCGACGGCAGCTTCCACAATAGAGGCCGTTCCTTCCGCTACGCCGCCGATGAGTTCGCCTATACCGCCAATAAGTTCGCCGGTCGCGCTCAGGCAGCCGTTAAGTCCCATAGCGGCGAGGCAGCACGCAATCGCCAAACCTGCAGAAAAAGCGCTTTTCTTCATGTCCGTTCTCTTTTCCTCATAGAATTTCGCCGAGGGTTGCGACAAATGGCATTCAATAGATTCTATCGTTCGCTTTCTTTTTACAACTAATCCATCGCTATTCTTCTAATACGGAGAAGGGACGGCGATTATTTAAAGAAATAACGGCCAGCAGCCAGTACAAACTATGAGTAAAACGGCGAGAATTATCGTATGAAATGCTTGTTTGTCAGAATTAGGATGGCCAGGATTTTTAGGATGATAAAATCCTGGTTATCCCTACGTTCTGGATATCTGGTTTATGGCAAAGGCAAGGTTGTTCCAGACCTTGAGCATCCCTTCGATTTGTGAGTAAAGAACAGCCTCGATGGCAAGATGATGGAAATGCGTAAAAATGAGTTATGGAGTTTCCGGCGGGAGGCTCCGTTTTTTGTCGCCAGTCTCTTTGTGTAAGATAATGCTATTGAGGATAGAATGAAGTTTGACATAGAAATTCGAACGAGAAAATGCAGGCAGGATCATGTTATCATGGCTCGCGTTGAAACGATAATATAATAGTAAGGGAGGCTCTTGCAAAATTAATGAAATCCGTCTTAAAATTCTCCCCCCAAGATTGGGGGTAGTTAGAGGGGGGTTGATTTTGTTAGACTTATCTCAACCCCCTCCTCCCCCAGGCTTGGGGGAGGAATTATAGAGTTTTGCAAGAGGCTCAAGGATTAAAGATTAAGGCGCGGACTTAGCGAGACGCAGGATTGATAAAGAGGATATATCATGATTATTGGCGTTCCCAAGGAAATTAAAGATCACGAATACCGGGTGTCCATCACGCCCGCGGGCGCGCAACAACTGGCGAAGGTTGGGCATACAGTCCTTGTGCAGGAAGGCGCGGGAAAAGGCAGCGCGTTGAGCGACGAGGATTACCGCCAGGCGGGCGCAACGCTGACGGCTTCGGCGGGGAAAATCTTCGCCGAAGCGGACGCCGTCGTCAAAGTGAAGGAGCCTCAGCCTTCGGAATTCGATCTTCTTAAGCCGGGCTTGACTTTGTTTACCTACCTGCACCTGGCGGCGGAGCCGGTTCTGACTCGCGAGCTGATGCGGCGGGGCGTCGCCGCCATCGGCTACGAGACGGTGCAACTGAACGACGGGAGCCTGCCCTTGTTGACGCCGATGAGCGAAGTCGCGGGTCGTATGGCGATTTACGAAGCGGCGAAATATCTGGAGAGCGCCCGCGGCGGCAAAGGCGTACTGCTCAGCGGCGTCCCCGGCGTGCGTCCGGGAAGAGTGACGATCCTGGGCGGCGGGACGGCGGGCCTCAACGCGGCGAAAGTAGCGGCGGGCATGGGGGCGCTGGTAACGATTCTCGACTTGTCCCTGCCGCGCCTGCGATTTCTGGACGACGTTTTGCACAACGTAACCACGCTGATCTATACGCCGCTGGCTCTGAGCGAACTCTTGCCCCATACGGACGCGCTGATCGGAACCGTTCTCGTACGCGGAGCGCGCGCTCCCAAATTGGTAACACGCGAGATGGTTGGGCGCATGGAAAAAGGCTCCGTCGTCGTGGACGTGTCGATCGATCAAGGCGGCTGCGTGGAGACGAGCCGTCCCACCACCCATAGCGATCCAACGTTCATTGTGGACGGCGTAGTGCATTATTGCGTAACCAATATGCCCGGCGCCGTGGCGCATACCTCCACCGTCGCCCTCACCAACGCCACGTTCCCCTACGTAATGAAACTGGCGAATCGGGGATTCGCCGCCGTGAAAGACGACGCGGCGCTGGGCAAAGGCGTTAACGTTTGCCATGGCCGGCTGACGAACGAAGCGGTGGCCCAGGCGCTGGATTTACCCTTTACGCCCCTGGAAGAGGCGCTCGCCGGGTGAAGTGGGACTTGGGGACTTTGGGACTTGGGGACTTGGGGACTTGGGGACTTGGGGACTTGGGGACTTGGGGACTTGGGGACTTGGGGACTTGGGGACTTGTCTATTTTGGTGGGGCTTGCTTCGCTCGACCCACCCTACTATTTTCGAATGTTTTTTCTTGGCAAGAGGATCATAATAATATCGAGCGAAAAAAGCAAAATATAACTTTTTGTAAATAATGGGTAGCCAAGAGATTAAATTAGTGGTAGTATTATATTAATAATAGGCGGCTAACCATAGAATATATTTCATTGTTTTATCAATATGCGCAGCCAACCAAGGAAATGTAACAGCGGGAATTCTTGCGAACAACATTTTTTGAATTTATGAGATGGCGGAGAAATGGACTACTCTAATCGCTGGGCGATCTTTCGACTGGACGAGCATCGATATGCTCTTCATTTGTCCATTGTCGAAAGAGTTGTCCGGGCAGTCGAACTGACATCCTTACCCAAAGCGCCGAATATCGTGATCGGATTGGCGAACGTATCGGGAAGCGTCATTCCGGTCGTCAATATCCGCCGCCGATTCCGTTTGCCCGAACGAGATATCGATCCAAACGACCAAATGATTGTCGCCCGCACCCAGCGCCGAATCGTAGCATTGCTCGCAGATTCGGTTCTGGAAATCGCCGAATATCCCGAAAGCGCGATCGTCGCCTCCGAAAAAATCGTTCCGGGATTGGATTACGTGGAAGGAGTCATCAAGAGAGAGGACGGCCTCATCCTCATCCACGATCTCGATCGATTTCTTTCTCTGGAAGAGGAAAAACGGTTGGACGAGGCATTGTCCGATTTGGATTAGGCATAATCATGAGGCTCATGCGAAATTAATGAAATCCATCTTTAAATTCTCCCCCCAAACTTGGGGGGAGTTAGAGGGGGGTTGATTTTAATGGACTTACGTCACCCCCCTCCTAACCTCCCCCAAGCATGGGGGAGTAAAAAAAGAATATTGCAAGAGGCTCTCATGGGTAATGGAATATCTCCTATTCTATTATCGAGGATCAGCCAGTTTGTGGCCGCGCATATGGGGCTTTATTTCCCGGAAGAACGTTATCCCGAACTAGAAAGAGGGATTGTCTCTTCCGCGCGCCAGTTTGGTTTCCACGAACCGAATTCTTTTCTTCATTGGCTGACGTCCTCGCCGTTGACTCAGGAGCAAATCGAAACGCTGGCCAGTTATCTGACGGTGGGGGAAACCTATTTCTTTCGCCAAAAAAGAGATTTCGACGTTCTCGAAGAGCATATTCTGCCGGAACTAATTCGTTCCCGCCGGGAAAACTGCAAGCGATTGCGAATCTGGAGCGCCGGTTGCTGCACCGGGGAAGAACCCTATTCCATTGCGATTCTATTAAGCCGCTTAATCCCGGATTGGCGGGAATGGAACATCGATATTATGGCTACGGATATCAATACCCGGTTTCTGAAGAAGGCGGCGCAGGGGCGATATGGGAAGTGGTCGTTTCGCAATTCGTTGGACAGTATACAAGAGCGATTTTTCGAAAAAAAAGTGGATGACGCTTTTGAAATTCTTCCTGCGATTAAAAAATTGGCCGCTTTTTCCTACTTGAATCTGGCCAAGGACGCCTATCCGTCGCTAGCGAACAATACCAACGCCCGGGACATTATTTTTTGCCGGAACGTATTGATGTATTTTTCTCCGGAGCAGGCGAGAAAAGCGGTGGACAAGTTCTACCATTCGCTCATTGAGGGCGGCTGGTTGATCGTCAGCCCCTGCGAATTGTCTCCGGTTCTTTTTTCCTCCTTCCTTGCGGTTCATTTTCCCGACTCGATTCTATACCGGAAAGTGAGCCAATCGGCGCGGACAGCGGTATTTTTCCCAGAGAAGAAAGAAGAAACGACGGCGGAGACGGCTTTTTTGGGGGAATGGCCAAACGAATCCGACTTTGAAATCGATTCCATCCCGAATGCGGCCGATTCATCGCTGAAAAGGATCATGGAACCGGAACGTCCTGCACAGCAGCCTGCTTCTTTGGAAGAACGTGGGAATTGGCCTAAGCAGGAGCCGCGCGGCGAAGCGGAATCGAACGAGCGTCTGCCGCTCGACCAAGGCGGCGCGATGGAAAACGCTCGTTTGGCGCGGACTTGCGCCAATCAAGGCCGGCTGCAAGAAGCGCTGGAGTGGTGCGAAAAAGCTGTGGCGGCGAACCGGGTAGACGCGGGATTGCACTATTTGCGCGCCATGATCCTGCAAGAACAGGGGAATATCGAAGAGACCATCGCGTCGCTGAAACGGGCGTTGTATCTCGATCCTCAATTTGCGTTGGCATATTTCGCCTTAGGCAATATCGCCCGGCGTCAGGGAAATCTCTCCAAATCCAACAAGTATTTCGAAAATGCGGCTTCGCTTTTAAGCGCCTATAAACTAGATGACGCGCTGCCCGAATCGGATGGGATCACGGCGGGAAGGCTATTGGAAATCGTCCGTTCGACGATCGGCATGGAGGGATAGGCATGAAGAATGCCAGCGATCAAATAGAGAAGAACGCCATAGACTGGTGGGCGATTCATCGCCGCATCGAAGCCGCGCAAGCGTCGCTGGAACGGGGGGAAACGCCAACCGCCGAGGAGAAGAAAAGAATCCTGCAGGCGCGCGCGCGGATGTTGGCGCAATCTCCTGAGAGCGGCTCCCCCGGCCAAGAATCGCTGGAGGTCTTGGAATTTATGTTGGCCTATGAACAGTACGCCATCGAGATATCGTTCGTGCGGGAAGCCGTTCCTTTGCGCGAGTTCACTCCTTTACCCTCCGCGCCGCCTTTCGTGCTGGGGATCGTCAACGCGCGGGGAGAGATTCTTTCGGTCGTCGATTTGAAGAAATTCTTCAATTTGCCGGAGAAGGGTCTGACCGATCTCAACAAAGTCATCGTGATCGAAAACGGCGCCATGCGATTTGGCGTTCTCGCCGACGTTATTTTGGGAATTTCGCATATCCCTCTCGCCGCGATTCAACCGCCGCCCGCTGCTTTTACCGGCCTTCGCGCCGATTATCTGCGGGGAGTAACGCCGGAGGGTTCGATTATTCTCGATGCGGAAAAAATCTTGTCGGACCGAAGAATAGTGATGAGTGATGAATGATGAATGATGAAAAAATCGATTACGCGCAGATGGTTATTGTATTCAATAAATTTTTCAAGGGAGAGAGGCGATGAAATGGTTCCTCAATCTTTCGACTAGCAACAAACTTATGATTGGTTTTGGAATGATGATTGTTCTTTTGTTGGCGATCATGGCGTTTGCTTCCGCAGGGATTCTATCCATAAAAAAATCACAAAGCATGCTCTTTGAAAGAGACTTCGCTATTGCAACAAATCTATTGGAACTTAGGTCCCACCTGAATCGTTCGCGGGCCGATACGCTGGAATTGATGTTGACGACCGATAAAACCCAACGCGATAAACTGTTGGCGGATATTAGTCGGATAGTCAACGATAACAATAAAATTATGGATAATCTTCTCGAACATGAGAAAACCCATCCGGAATTTCTTAATCGGCTGCAAGAATTGAGAACTCTCCTATACGCCTATCGGCAAACGAGAGACGCCCAGCAAATTCCCTTGATCGTCGAAGGGAAAATAGAGGAAGCCAAACTCCTGTCCATCGGGATTCAAGACGAGCGTTACAATCAAATGCGTGACATCCTTTTGGAACTGGGGAACAAATCGGTTGAGGATGCGAAACGTTTGCTGGGCGAATCTACGCAAAAAACCAAGAATACATTCGTCTTTTTCGCCATCATCAGCCTCATTGCGTTTTTGTCAGCGGTGGGGATGGTGGCATCCTTTAACCGGATTTTGGCCGGTTCGCTGAAACAGATTTCCACATCAGCGGATCGAATCGCTTCCGGAGATTTGTCCGTTGTTGTTCCGTTCGGCGAGCGGCGGGACGAAATCGGTAAACTTTCCAATGCCCTATCCCAAATGATCCGATCCTTGCAAGAAAAAGCGTTTTATGCGCGAAGCCTCATCGAGGCTAGCCTCGATCCCCTGGTTACGATCAGTCAGGACGGGAAGATTACCGATGTCAACGAGGCCACGATCAAAATCACCGGGATTTCTCGAGAGAAGCTTATTGGCGACAATTTTTCCAATTATTTCACAGAACCGGAAAAAGCTAACGCGGGTTATCGCGAGGTGTTGGAAAAAGGGTTTGTTACCGATTACCCGCTGACCATTCGCGATAGCTCCGGGAATTTGACGCACGTCTTGTACAACGCTTCGGTGTACAAAGATATGGATGGCAAAGTATTGGGCGTTTTCGCCGCCGCACGGGATATTACGGCCCAGAGAACGGCGGAGGACGCTTTGCGGAAAGCGCATAGCGAATTGGAGATTCGAGTGCAGGAACGGACCGCCGATCTAACCAAAGTGCTGCAAGAAGTGCGAGAGGGGATCAACGTGCTCAGTTCATCCGCCAGCGAGATTTTTTCGGCGGCCACTCAGGTCGCTTCCGGCGCGGCGGAAACAGCCGCTTCCGTCAGCGAAACGACCTCTACCGTGGAAGAAGTCAAACAGACCGCCCAAGTTACCACGCAAAAAGCCAAGTACGTATCCGAGAGCGCGCAGAAGACGGTTCAGACATCCCAAACCGGCAAGAATGCCGTGGAGGAATCCATCGAAGGAATGAACCGCATCCGGGAACAAATGGAATCCATCGCCGACAATATCTTGCGCCTGAGCGAGCAGAGCCAGACCATCGGCGAAATCATCGCCGTGGTTAACGATTTGGCGGATCAGTCGAATCTGTTGGCCGTGAACGCCGCCATCGAAGCGGCCAAAGCGGGCGAGCAAGGGAAGGGATTCGGCGTAGTGGCGCAGGAAGTGAGGAGATTAGCGGAACAATCCAAGCAGTCCACGGCGCAGGTGCGCGTTATTTTGAATAATATCGTCAAATCCGTGAATCAGGCGGCCATGGCCACCGAACAAGGCTCCAAAGCGGTGGCAGAGGGAGTGAAATATGCCAAAGAGAGCGGCGATGCCATCCGGCTGCTGGCGGAGAATGTGACCGAAGCCTTTCAGGCGGCCACGCAAATCGCCGCCTCCATCCAACAACAGCTAGTCGGCGTGGATCAGGTGGCCCAGGCGATGGAAAATATCAATCAAGTCAGTTCTCAGAACGCGGCCAGCACCAAGCAAGTCGAGAGCGCCGCGCAGAATTTGAATGAGCTGGGGCGGAAGTTGAAAGAACTGGTCGTGCAGTATAGGGGGTAAAAGCAATGATGAATGATGAATGATGAATGAGCCTCTTGCAAAATTTCATTATTCCTCCCCCAAACCTGGGGGAGGTTAGGATGGGGTTGTCTTAAGTCTATTAAAATCAACCCCCCTCTAACTCCCCCCAATCTTGGGGGGAGAATAAAAAGCGGATTTCATGAATTTAGCTAGAGCCTCGAATGGTAAATAAACGGGGGGTGGCAAGGGCAAAGTAGTTTCTACCCTTGAAATATCCGGCTTTTTTTCATCATTCATCATTCATCATTCATCATTCCAAACGGGTGGCAAGGTCGTTTTTGCCCTTGATTCATCCCTTCGACTTTTGGGTAAAGATCAATCCGGAGAACGAGGGGAGGGAACTGCGTAACAAAGGATTCTCTATGAACGCCAAGGATGAAGAATTTTTCAAGAAGCTTTTAGCCACTTTTAAGATCGAAGCCGCCGAACACCGGCAGGCTTTGACGGCCGGTCTGTTGGAATTGGAAAAAACTACGGCGTCCGAGAGGCAGAAGGAGATTATCGAAACGATTTTCCGGGAGACGCACAGCCTGAAGGGGGCGGCGCGGGCGGTGAACTTGGGGGAAATCGAAACGCTTTGCCAATCGATCGAAAATGTATTTTCGTCCTTGAAACGCGATCTTGTCGTTCTGTCCCCCGCCTTGTTCGACGCCCTGCACGAGGCGATCAATACTTTGGACGGTCTGCTGACCTTCACGGGAGAATCCGAAACCGGCGAGCGTTTTCATGCTGCGGACATCCTAGAAAACCTGGAATGCGCGGCGCGAAGCCATCCCCCTTCCATGCCGGAAGCCGAAAAACGCCAGGCCGAAAGAGAAATATCCCCGCCCGTTCCAACAGAGAGCGCACCATCCTTTATGGAGCCGAAACCGGCGCTGGTGGAGACGGTGCGCATCTCCACAGCCCGTTTGAATTCGATCCTGCTCCAGTCGGAAGAATTGATTTTCGCTAAACTGGCGGCGGCGCATCGCGTCGCGGACTTGAAGGAGATTCATGGCCTGATGGCCGATTGGAAAAAGGAATGGATCCATATCTATCCTGAGATTTCGGCCTTGCTGCGGGGATGGGAAAAAACGAATTCCCGGAATTCGTCCGAAAAACGGCATTTGGCGAAACTGCAAGAATTTCTCGATTGGAATCATCATCATGCCCAAGAGTTGGAAAGCCGAACGGCCGCCTCAGCGGCGGCGTTCGAACAAGATCACTTGGTATTGGGCCGCATGATCGACAATTTGTTGGGGGATATGAAGAAAACATCCATGTTTCCCTTTCATTTGGTGCTGGAAGTTTTTCCCAAATTGGTTCGCGATCTTTCGCGGGAGCAGGGAAAAGAGGCGGAACTGACGATTCAAGGCGGGGAGATAGAGATCGATCGGCGAATACTAGAGGAGTTCAAAGATCCCTTCCTGCATATGGTGCGCAATTGCATCGATCACGGCATTGAAACTCCCAAAGAGCGATTGCGAAAAAAGAAAGCGGCGCGGGGCGTCATCACGCTGGCCATTTCGCAAATCGGCGGCGGCCATGTGGAGATGCGCATTGCCGACGATGGGGCGGGCATCGATGCGGCGAAAGTCAAGGCCGCCGCGGTCAAACTGGGGATTCTTTCCTCTCAAGCCGCGGAAGCGCTCGACGAATCCGGAGTTCATACTTTGATTTTCCACTCCGGCGTATCGACCAGTCCGGTCATCACCGATATTTCCGGCCGCGGCCTGGGATTGGCGATCGTGCGGGAAAAGGTGGAGGAATTGGGAGGCTCGATTGCGATCGAATCCCGTCCGGGCGAGGGAACCGCGTTTCGAATCGTGTTGCCGATGACGCTGGCCGCGTATCGCGGTATAATGGTTCGGGTGAACGAACGATTTTTCGTTTTTCCCACAACGAATGTGGAGCGCGTCCTGCGAATTCATCCCGGCGCGATCCGAACCGTGGAAAATCAGGAAACGATTGCCGTGAACGGACAAGCGGTCTCCTTGGTCCGTCTTGGCGAAGCTTTGGAAATGCCATCCCCATCCACGTCTGCCGCATCCGGTCCTTTTCCATTGGTTCTTCTCCATTACGGCCAGAAGCGGATGGCTTTTCTTGTCGATGAGATTCTCGAGGAACAGGAAGTGCTCGTAAAAAATCTTGGCCCCCAATTGACGCGAGTCAAAAACATCGACGGCGCCACGATATTGGGCGCGGGGAAAGTCGTCCCCATCCTCAACGTTTCCGACTTGATGAAATCGGCGGCGCAACGGGTGGCCGCGACGCGGCCTGGCATCCCATCGGCTGCTTTCGAAGAGAAAACGGGAGCGAAACAATCCATCTTAGTAGTGGAAGATTCGATTACCGCCCGCACGCTGTTGAAAAACATCCTGGAAACGGCGGGATACGAAGTGAAGACGGCAGTGGACGGGATCGACGCTTTTACCCAGCTGCGCACTGCCGAATTCAATATGGTCGTGTCCGATGTGGATATGCCGCGCATGAACGGCTTCGAGCTGACGGCGAAAATCCGCAGCGAGAAGAAATTGGCGGAAATGCCTGTAGTTTTAGTAACGGCTCTGCAATCCCGGGAAGACCGGGAGCGGGGCATCGACGCCGGCGCCAACGCTTATATCGTAAAAAGCAGCTTCGATCAAAGCAATTTGCTAGAAATCATACGGAGATTGATTTGAGGGGAAGGGAGGGATCGATGATCAAACTTCTTGTCGTCGAAGATTCGCCGGTCGTTCGGGAATTTTTGGTTTATATTCTCAAAAGCGATCCGGAGATCGACGTCATTGGAGTGGCCCGCAACGGAGAAGAGGCGTTGGAATTCGTCAACGCCCGGCGGCCGGACGTGATTACGATGGATATCAATATGCCGCGCATGAATGGATTCGACACCACGCGCCGCATCATGGAGACGTCGCCGGTTCCCATCGTGATCGTCAGCGGCAGTTGGAATACAGCGGAAATGGCTACTACATTCCGGGCTTTAGAAGCGGGAGCCGTCGCCGTTCTGGCCCGCCCTACCGGTCTCGGCCATCCCGATCACGAAGCGAATGCGAAGGAATTGATCCAGACCGTTAAATTGATGTCCGAGGTGAAAGTGATCCGGCGTTGGCCGAGGCGGAGAACCGCTGCTTGGGAAAGTCTTTCCCGGCCCATTTTCTCATCGCTGCGCGAGAGGGAGGCGCTTTCGCCGCCGAGGGATATCCGGGCCGCCGCCATCGGCGCTTCGACCGGCGGACCGATCGTTCTGCAAACCATTTTATCCCGGCTGCCTAAAGATTTACCCTTCCCGATCCTTATCGTGCAACATATCGCGCCAGGATTTCTGACGGGATTTGCGGAATGGCTTTCTTCGACCACCGGTTTTCCGGCGCAGATCGCCGCGCAGGACGAGCCGATGGCGCCGGGACGAGCCTATCTGGCGCCGGATGGATGGCAGATGGGAGTGAAATCTCGAGGCCGAATTCATCTCAGCCCGGGAGATGCGGAGTATGGCGTATGTCCGTCCGTATCTTTCCTTTTTCGCTCCATGGCCAACGTTTTTGGAGCCAATGCCGCCGGCATTCTGCTTACCGGAATGGGGAAAGACGGGGCGGAGGAATTAAGAATCATGAAAGAGCAAGGAGCGTTGACCATCGTCCAAGACGAAGAGAGTTCCGTAGTGTATGGGATGCCGGGGGAAGCCATCCGGCTTCATGCGGCGCATTCCGTCCTTTCGCCGGAGGAAATTGCATCCGCATTGGAGCAATTAAGCAGAGAGGTAAGGATAAAATCATGACTTCCCCAAATAGTAAAGCGAACTACGAAAAAATCTTGATTGCCGAGGACAGCCTGACGCAGGCCGCTCAATTGATTTACATTCTCGAAGGACGAGGCTACAACGTTCTTCACGCCGTCAATGGGACGCAAGCGCTGGAGATGGCGCGGCAGCATAAGCCCATGTTGATTATCAGCGATATTCTTATGCCGGAGATGGACGGCTACCAACTCTGCCAATCCTTGAAGGAGGACGAGAATCTCAAAGAAATCCCATTGATTCTGTTGACTGCTCTTTCCGATCCCAAAGATGTTATCAAAGGATTGCAATGCGGCGCGGACAATTTCATCACCAAGCCCTACGACGAAAGATATCTGCTTTCCCGGATTCAATTTATTTTGGCCAACCGGGCCATCCGCCATCACGAAAAAATGGGGGTAGGCATAGATATATACTTCGCCGGAGAAAAATACCGCATCAATTCGGAACGCCAACAAATTCTCGATCTGCTGCTTTCCACCTACGAAACGGCGGTGCTTAAAAACTGCGAGTTGATCCAAGCGCGCAACGAACTGCAAAAATTGAACAGCCGGTTGGAAGATAAAGTGAAAGAGCGGACCGCCGCCTTGACGGAGGAGATTGCAGAACGCATCCGAGCGGAAAAAGCCTTGCGCGAAAGCGAACAAAAGTACCGCGAATTCTTCGAATACGACTTGACGGGAGACGCTATCGCCAGCGCCGATGGCCGGATTATGGATTGCAATCCCGCTTTTTTGCAAATTTTCGGCTTTGGC
This sequence comes from Candidatus Omnitrophota bacterium, assembly GCA_040755155.1. Taxonomy (NCBI): domain Bacteria; kingdom Pseudomonadati; phylum Candidatus Omnitrophota; species Candidatus Omnitrophota bacterium. The sequence goes on from JBFMBP010000135.1 coordinate 42,910, forward strand.
TCCAAAGAAGAATCTCTTAATACTACCATGATTAAACTCTATCCGACTCCCCAATCCTGCGAGCAATTTATGCAGCAGCTTCAGAAGAAGAAACAGATTCTCGGCGTCGAAAAAGAGATGCGCCGCGTGGACGGCAAAACGATATTCACCATCGAAAACAACATCGGTCTCTTCAACGATAAAGGAGAGATGATCGCAGTGCGGTCGTATATTTTCGACAATACGGAAAGAAAAATGCTGGAGGAACAATACCGCCAGTCGCAAAAAATGGAAGCCGTAGGCCGATTGGCGGGGGGAATCGCCCACGATTTCAACAACCTGGCCATGGCCATCAAAGGATATTGCGATTTTGCTCTTAAAGAGATTCCGACCGAAAATCCCGCCTACCAAGATATCGAAGAAGTGAAAAAGGCGGCGGATCGGACGGCGTCCTTGACGCATCAACTGCTGGCCTTCAGCCGCAAGCAAATCTTGCAGCCCCAGATCGTCAATTTGAACGAACTGATCGCGGGCATCGGCAAAATGCTGCAGCGATTGATCGAGGAAAACATCGAACTCGTTATCCTTCCCGATCCGGACCTGGATTTCATTAAGGCGGATCGGGTGCAAGTGGAGCAGATCATTATGAATCTCTCCGTCAATGCGCGCGATGCGATGCCGAAGGGAGGGAAACTGTCCATCGAGACGGCGAACGTCTTTTTGGATCAATCGTATGCTCAAACCCACTACGAAGTGCAAGCCGGCCCGTATGTGATGATCGCCGTCAGCGACAACGGCTGCGGCATGGACAAGGAGACGCAATCCCATATCTTCGAACCTTTTTTTACCACGAAAGAGCAAGGAAAAGGAACTGGGCTGGGTCTCGCCACCGTCTACGGGATCGTGAAACAGAGCAAAGGACATATTTGGGTTTACAGCGAGTTGGGGAAGGGAACCGTGTTCAAGATCTATTTTCCGCGGATCGGCGAAACGGAGGAAATAGAAGTATCGGAAAAGATCATTCCGGATACTCTTCAAGGTACGGAAACCATCCTGGTGGCGGAAGACGAAGAGATCGTTCGAAGCATGGTATGCCGATCGCTGCGCGAATATGGCTATACGATTCTCGAAGCCGAAAATGGGATGAAAGCCCTCGAAATCTGCGAACAAAACAAGGACAAGATTCGCTTGGTTCTGACGGATGTGATCATGCCGGAAATGAATGGAAGGGAGTTGTCGGACCTCATTCAAACGGCGTATCCGCAGATCAAAGTCATATTCATGTCCGGATATACGGAAAACGCCATTGTGCATCAAGGAATGTTGGACGAAGGCATTATCTTTTTGCAGAAACCGTTCATGCCCATGAATCTTTTGCAAAAAATACGGGCGGCGTTGGATGCTTTTAATCCCACTCTTTGAGACTGGGAGACTGGGAGCTCCATCCCCCTGTCTCACAGTCCCCCTGTCTCTATTACCAAACTGCATTTAGATTGTTACCTATAATTTCCCTCTCCCTCTGGGAGAGGGTCAGGGTGAGGGGATTATAAGTCTAGTTATATCAACCCTCACCTAACCTCTCCCAATCTTGGGAGAGGAATTTTAAAAACAACAATCTTAATGTAAACTGGTATAAGTCGCTTTTTTTACAAAAAAGGCTTCGCCTTTTGGAAGAAAAACTCCATTCCTTGTTGTTCTTTGGGGCCGAGATCGTAGCCTACGTTTTGGGTGAGATAGTTATAATAAAACGCAGCGTCTTTTACGCCTTTTTCCGCGCAGACAGCGGCCAGGCGCCGCCGATTTTCCATTCCCAAGCGTTTGGCTTCCGCGAACGGCGCCCGGATGGACTCGGGAGGCAAGCCGGGACGGACGATCCATACGGCGAAGACGAAGGGGAAGCCGGAAAATCGCTTCCAAACTTCTCCCAGATCGATGCGCCTTTCCTCGCCGCCGTATTCCAAAGCGGCGTCGCCGATCGCCAGCGCCGCGTCGGCGATTTGCAAACCGTTTTCCACCGGCGGCGCGTAGGAAATCCATTGCAGCTGCCGCCGCCAATATTCCGCATAGAGAACGCGAAGCAAAATCGAGGACGTCAGCGAACGGTTGTCCAGGGCGGCTGTCTTAACGTCTTGTGGCTCGCCTTTTGCAAAGAGGCATACGCTGGCGACATGGTTTTCGCTGCAGATGCCCATCCCGGGAATATAGCCGTACTCCGGATGCCGCAGCAGCTCGATGGAAGAGAGCAAGGCGGCGTCGATTTCGCCTCGCGCCAAGAGCGGCGCCAGCTGGGAGGGAACGTCGCGGACGAATTGCGCCTGCGGCAGCGTCTGCGGCAGATAATAGTCGAGCGGCATGGTGTTGATAAACGGGATAAGGCCAATGCGCAGGGAGGAAGAATCGGACAAGAGGACCTCATATAAATTACGAAACCACGAAAGGGCGCGAATTTCACAAAATTTTTTGAATCACGGATTTCATGGATGATTTGGATTCTATGGAGTACCTATGCGTTTTTCCATCCCAGCCTTGAAAGGCTCTTATCAAATGCCCCTTGAAAGGGGCTAACGATAATAGCTGTTTTAACGGCGGGTTGATTTCCCAATCTGGCCATCCTTTATTCTTTGCAATCTCGATTCAGGCATTCATTATTCCTCAATGCTTGTGGGTAAAGATCAGCCCATCAATGATGTGGGCTATACCTCAAATCAAATGGCAAACGGCATGAGCTATAAATCGATGCAGCGGATTTCTTTCACCGTCTTCAGCGATTTCAATTCGTCCAAAACGCTTGCCGGGACGGAGGCGTCGACATTGCATACTGTTACGGCGAAACCGCCGCGCTCCTGGCGTCCGAGCGTCATATCGGCGATGTTGATGTTGTTCTTGCCGAGAACGGTGCAGACGTGGCCGATAACGCCGGGTTCGTCGTGATTTTTGAAGAAGAGGATATTGCCGAACGGCTTGGCGTCGATATGGAAGCCGTCCACAATGACGATGCGGGGGTCGTTGTCGCCGAAGTTCGTGCCGCACAATTCCACGATCGCGTCGTCGGAAAGAAGTTTCACCGTAATCAGGTTCTTGTAACCGTCCGCTTTCGGCGATTTGGTTTCGGAATAAGCGATGTTGCGTTGTTCCGCCAGGATGGGAGCGTTCACGTAATTGACCACTTCCGTCATCATCGGCGTCAACAAGCCTTTGAGGACGGCGACGGTCAGGAAGGAGGTGTCATGGGCGGAAAGGGGGCCGGAGTAGGTAACTTCCATCTTGTTGACGTGTTTGCCGAGATATTGCGCGGCGAACATGCCCATTTTTTCGGCAAGATTCATATAGGGACCCAAAACGGCGCGCAGTTCGGGAGAGATGGCCGGGATGTTCAAAGCGTTGCGCACTTCGCCGCCGCGTAAGGCGTCCAGCGCGTTGCGGGCGATATCGATGGCGACGTTGGTTTGCGCTTCCTCCGTGGAGGCGCCCAAGTGGGGCGTGCAAACGCAATCTTCGCGGCGAACCAGGGGATGATCCGGCGGCGGGGGTTCGACTTCGAAAACGTCGAACGCCGCGCCGGCGCATTTGCCGCTTTCCAGCGCCCGCAATAGCGCTTCTTCGTCAATGATCCCGCCACGGGCGCAGTTGATAATCCGTACGCCCTTCTTCATTTTGGCGAAAGCCTGATCGTTCAATAGGTGAGTTGTTTCTTTGTTCTTCGGCGTATGAACGGTGATAAAATCGGATTCCGCATACAAACGGTCCAGACTGACAGGTTCGAAGCCCGCTTTTTTCGCTTGTTCGTCGGAAGTAAAGGGATCGTAAGCCAATACTTTCATGCCAAACGCCAACGCCCGGCTGCCGACGACCGATCCGATGCGCCCCAGGCCGATGATTCCCAGCGTCTTGCCGAAAATTTCGGCGCCGGTGTATTTCTTGCGGTCCCATTTCCCTTCGCGCAGGGAGATGTTGGCTTGGGAGACGTTGCGCGCCAGGCACATGAGGTTGGCCCAGGTCAGTTCCGCCGTGGAGATCGTGTTGCCTCCCGGCGTGTTCATGACGATGATGCCCCGCTGGGTGGCGGCGTTGACGTCGACGTTGTCGATACCCACTCCGGCCCGGCCGATGACTTTCAACTTATCGGCTTTTTCGATGATGTCCGCTGTAACCTGCGTCCCGCTGCGGATAATCAGCGCGTCGTATTCGTGGATGATTTTCTTCAGCTCTTCCGGCGGCAGTTTGGTTTTTACGTCCACTTGAACGTCGGAATGGCTTTGGAGAATGTCGATGCCTTCTTGGGAAAGCGGATCGCTGACTAGCACTTTGAATTTCATGGTATTTGCCCCGCCTATCTATACAGAATGTCGAAACGCCGAAAAAAAAATTTCAACCCGGCCGCTTATCGCGAAAAGATCAAAGGCAGGATTCGCCTTGCCTTTGCCACCCAGCCAATCAACGCATCCACCCGATTCAATGGGATTAAGGCGCTTGATATAAAGAAAAAGAATTTTATCATTCGCTTCCATCCTCTTCAAGTTTTGCAGGATAGGCTCAAAGCGAAGCGTAGTCCATCATTCTACTACCCGTCCACTGCATTGTCTTTATTGCTTTTCATGGTCTCTCTATGATATCTTTATGGATAAGGCCATAATTCGGGAATCCATCGGCTTTTCCATCCGCCGAGGACAATATTATACATTAACGGTTGCGATCAACCATTCAAGGGAGAACATCTCATGGCTTACCTAATCGGAATCGACGTGGGAACGTCGGGAACGAAAACCGTTCTTTTCGACGAAGCAGGCAAAGCGTTGGCGAGTTGTACAGTAGAATATCCGCTGCATACGCCTCATCCCGGCTGGACGGAACAGGAACCGGAGGATTGGTGGAAAGCGACGATCGAAAGTTTAAAAACCGTCGTCGGCAAGAGCGGTGTTCCCGCGAGCGATATTAAAGGCCTTGGACTTTCCGGCCAGATGCACGGCTCCGTGTTCCTCGACGAGAAAAACCAAGTCGTTCGCCCCGCCATATTATGGAACGACAACCGCACCGCCGACGCCTGCGCAGAAATTACGCAAACCATCGGCGAACAGCGGCTGCTGGAACTAGCCAGCAATCCCGCCTTGACTGGCTTCACCGCGCCCAAAGCCGTCTGGCTCAAAAACCGCGAGCCGGAAAATTTCAAGCGCACGCGCACGCTCTGCCTGCCTAAAGATTACATCCGTTTTCGCTTGACTGGCGAAATGGCGATGGAAGTCTCCGACGGCGCGGGAACGCTGCTATTCAACGTCAAAGAACGCGGCTGGTGCAATGAAATTCTGGACGCGCTAGGCATTCCCCGCGAGTGGATGCCGCCCATGAAGGAATCGACCGACGTCATCGGAACCATTACCGCCAGCGTCGCGGCGCAAACGGGCTTGAAAGAGAGAACGCCCGTCGTAGGCGGCGGCGCCGACAATGCTTGCGGCGCTACCGGCACCGGCGTCGTTGTGGAAGGGCGGATGCTCTCCTCGCTGGGAACCAGCGGCGTCATTCTCGCTCCATCGAAGACCTGCCAGACCGATCCCGAAGGCCGCGCGCATACGTTTTGCCACTCCGTCCCCAATCTTTGGTACTTAATGGGCGTCATCCTCTCGGCAGGCATGTCCCTGCGCTGGTATCGCGACACAGTCGCCGACAGCGAACGCGCCCAAGCGGAAAAATCGGGCCGCGATCCCTACGACATCCTCACCGAACAGGCGGGCCAAGCGCCCGTCGGCAGCGAAGGGCTGATCTTTCTGCCCTACCTGACCGGCGAACGCACGCCCCACAAAGACCCCCACGCGCGCGGCGGCTTCATCGGCCTCACTATCCGCCATCAGCGCCGCCACCTGATCCGCGCCGTTCTTGAAGGCATTACCTTCGCCATGCGCGACTCCCTCGAAATCGCCAAATCGCTGGGCGTGGAGATCAAGGAAGTGCGGGCCACCGGCGGCGGCGCCAAGAGCGCTTTCTGGAAGCAGCTGCAAGCCGACATCTACGGATGCGAAATCGCGACCATCGGTTCGGATCAAGGTCCGGCTTTCGGCGCGGCCATCATGGCGGGCGTAGGAACAGGCGTATATTCCTCGATCCCCGAAGCCTGCGACGCGATTATCTCCGTCGTGGAGCGAACGGCGCCGGATGCGGCGCGAGCCAAGGAATACGACGACTACTACGCCGTCTATCGCTCGCTCTATCCGGGCATCAAGAGCGCCTGCCATACGCTGTCGAAAAAAGTGGCATTGTAAGTGCGTTGGCGGCAAGTCCGCCGAATGCCCATAGAATGTTACTGACGCCGGGGCGGGGCGGCTATTGTCGGCCGCCCCGAAATATGAAAGCAAGGTTCCGCCGCGAGTTATGGAATATTTACACGCCGCGATATTTTGGGGAGGTCTCGGCCTCCTGGTTTACATCTACGCTGGATACGCCGTGGTTCTGCATATCCTATCTCGGCTTATGCCCGTAGATCATTCCGCCGACGATTCCCATCGCCCCTCGGTAACGATTCTCTTTTCCGCCCGCAACGAAGAGATGGCGCTGCCGGAGAAACTCGAAAGCCTTCGCCGCATCGATTATCCGCCGGATAAACTGCAAATCCTCGCGGCGTCAGACGCTTCGACGGACCGCACCAATGAGATTCTAGCGAATTGCCCTTTTCTAGAATGCCTGATTCTCGATACTCACGCAGGAAAGAATGCGGCGCTCAATGCGCTGCTGCCTAAAGCCAAGGGGGAGATTCTCTTCTACACCGACGCCAACACGGTGCTTCATCCCGATTGCGTCAAAACCGCCGTGCGCCATTTTCACGATCTCCGCGCGGGGGCCGTGGTGGGGCAATTGATTTTTTCTCATGAGAAGGAATGGAATCCCGTCGGACGCGGAACCGGCCTGTATTGGCGCTACGAAAACGGCCTCAAGCGGGCGGAAAGCCGCCTGGGCGCCGTGCTGGTCGGCGGCGGCTCGCTGCTGCTGGCTCGGCGGCGATTCATTGACGCTCTCGATCCCCGCATTGCCAACGATTTGGAAATTCCCGCCCGCGTCGGCGCGGCGGGCTATTATGTTTTCTTCGAAGAACAATGCGTGGGATTCGAAAAGCCCCACGCCAGCGTGGGGGAAGAGTTGCGCCGCACCTCTCGCATCGTAGCGCGGGGACTGCGCGGCTTTTGGGTTTTGTTGCCGGTAATGATAAAAACACCCTTTCGTTTGTGGGAATTTCTCTCCCATAAATTCTTGCGCTGGTTTACGCTGCCTCTGGCCTTGGCGGTTTTCATTTGCGCCTGGTTTCTGCGCGAGCAAACGTTTCCTTTATTTGTCTTCTATGCGGGGCTGCTATGGCTTGCGGGTTCGTTGATCGGCTTGGGATGGATGCGCCGAGCCTCCGCTCCGCGCTGGACGCGCCCCTTTACGCTGCTCGCCCAATTCCTGATTATGCACGCGGCGGCGGTTTGGGGGCTTGTCCGCGCTTTAGCGGGCCAGACGCCATCCACCTGGCAGGTACCGCAATCGACGCGGGAGAAATCTTGATAACATGGGCATAATATAAGGGAGATAACGAATTGATTAATGCATTCCATCCCTTTTACACAGCGGATTAATCGCTGAAGACATCCTTATCGTACACAAAAAAAAGAATGCTTACTGATCCTCATCCTCCGGAAGATCATCGGCGCCCAACGCTTCAATTCGCTTAATCAATTGAGGCAGCTTGTCCCTACATATAGTCCATAAATTTTCATAGAATATCTCTCCATATTCATGAGCAATTATGTTGCGAAGAGCGATGATTGATCGCCAGGGTATATCGGGGCAAATTTCACGCGTTTCTAAGGACATGCATCGCGCCGCCTCCCCGATAATCTCCAGATTCCGCTCCACGGCGCTTCGAGTTTTTCTATCTTTAAGAAAAGACTCATAAGACAAATCCTGCGTGAATTCTACAGCCATCCGCGCCGCATCCATCATATCCCACAAGCGAGACATATCCTTATCATCCGGCCGCATAGAGCACCTCGTACTTCCGTAATATCTCTCGCTTTCGCCAGGGATTGCGCAACGCCTCCTTGGCGACGATATCCACATCGCGGCCCGTCATGGCTATCAGTTCTTCGCGCATATCCACCCAATCGAACAAATCCCAATGCGCGTCCGGCTCGAAACTGATTAGAAAATCCAAGTCGCTGTCGGGGCCGAAATCGTCCCGGATGGCCGATCCGAAAAGCGACATCTCTCGAATCCGCCACTTTCGGCAAAACGCCGCTATCGCTTCGCGATCCAGTTGCACTTGAGGATTCATGATTTTGCGTCCTATACGCTCCTTCCGGTTATGCTTTCCTACATTATAACAACATTAAGATTTTTATTCGCATTCCTTTTCGGTTAATATAGAGTTTTTCTTAATCACTCATGCTGCGCGCGATAAATTAGTGGATGGAGTTATTTTGCTTAACGTATTGAATCGCGAAATCTCGAAACAGATCGAAAGCCACGAAATTTTTGGATTACGGATATCACGGATTCTTTTAGATTCCGCGGAAAAAACCTTCTCAAGGAGCGATCCTTTTCGCCAATTGTTTTTCCATTTTTTTTCGTGATTTTCTTTTTTATTTCGAGTCTTCGTGATTCAAACGGCGATCAAAATTAACCTCTTTTCTTTTTTAACGTCCGCTACATTGTCAACTTGTCACTAATCACTACTTTTAGGACAAAAGATCATGGACCATCTTACCGAACAACAACTCGAGCGCTATCAGCGCAACATTATTCTTCCCCCCATCGGCGAAGAGGGGCAGTTGAAATTGTTGGAGAGCAAAGCGCTGGTCATCGGGACGGGGGGTCTCGGGTCTCCGGCGGCGTATTATCTTGCTGCGATGGGCGTGGGAACCTTGGGCATCGCCGACGACGACATCGTCAGCCTTTCCAACCTGCAACGGCAAATCCTGCATACGACGATAGACATCGGCAGGCCTAAAACGGAATCCGCCGCCGAGAAATTGGCGAACCTGAATCCCGACGTACGCGTCGTTCAACATCGGCTGCGCGTCAATGCGAAAAACATTTTGGATTTGATCGAGCCTTACGATATCGTGATCGACGCCACGGATAATTTCCCCGCCCGCTTTCTGGCCAACGACGCCTGCGTCATGGCCAAGAAGCCGCTGGTACATGCGGGCGTATTCCATTTCGAAGGGCAGATTATGACCATCGTTCCCGGCGTGGGGCCGTGCTACCGCTGCGTCTTTCCCGAACCGCCGCCTGCCGGATTGATCCCCACCGGCGCGGCGGCGGGGATTATGGGCAGCGTGCCGGGAATCATGGGCGCGATCCAGGCGACGGAAGCGATTAAATATCTCATCGGCTTAGGCCAGCCATTAATTGGGACGCTATTGACGTTCAACGTCTTGGAGATGAATTTCCGGCGCGTTTATGTTCCGCGGGATAAAGAATGCCCCGTCTGCGGAGAGCATCCCGCCATAACGGCGTTGAGGGATGGCGGTTAAACTGGATAGAATTGTTTGGAAAGCGGGATAAGAGATCAAAACTTATAATAATGGAATCTTCCCATTTTCTGGAGAAAAAAGATGCCAGTCTCTCTCGATGAAATTTATGAGCAGGCCATGCTACTGCCCGACGAGTCCAAAGCCGACTTGGCCGAACGCATCGTCGAATACTTGGAAACTCACGTCAATCCTGAGTTGGAGCGTCTTCATCTGGATATCGTAAAAAGACGCAGAGAGGAAATGAGAAATCAACAAGTGGAACTTGTCGATGGTAAAGACGCTTTAGCCATGGCGCGGAAAATCATCGATGAATTAAATATTCCTTTCATCCGGAATCTATTGCTTCACTATTCCAGACTGGATGGTTCTTCATACTTTAGAAGAACGTATCGGGGACGCCCAGTTCCTACGCAAGTTGTATGTACGCAAATTTTGGTGGGTTGATTTAGAATGCGATTTATTACGCCGGCGTCTGCTATGCCCGCCCCAACTTTTCCGGCAATAATCTCCTGCGTGGACGATAGTTTAAACTCGAAGGTTCGTCTCTTTGGCAAAACGCCCTGAAAAGCCCCCTCAATTTGCTCTTCTTTTTCGCGAATATTGTCTTGGCTTAGCCGCTCCTGGCTCCGGCGCACTTCGCCAGAATCGCAAAACCGGAAACATTTATCTTTATACTCAAGTGAGCAAATGGCTTCATGTTCAACCAGCGTTCTAAGAAAATCGCGTAAAGAAATCAATGCGCGGGGATCGATATCCGATGCAGCGTCAGCCAAGTCGTCATCCGAACCAAGGGAAGCTTTCATCAAAGCGCTTGCTTTATCTATTGCCGGTTCAATACTGGAAAATTCTTCAAAATACATTTCTCCGTCCTTGGCGCGTTCTTCCAATTCGAAACCAAAAGAACCCAATGCGGTTCCCGTTATTAGAAGCTGAAAATCGTCTCGATTGGGAATAGCGCCGCGAGCGCCGAGCGGACCTGCCATGCTGGCGGCGAAAGCGGCAATCGCATCTGCGAATCGATTTACTGCCAACGCGCCGAACTCGGCAAGAATGCCGTAACTTTTTACAACGGGTTTTCCTCGAAACGTGAGTTTCGCGCGGACCGGTTCTCGTATTGGAGTTGGAACAGTTGCAAGAACTTTTTCTATAGAATCTTTGCGGGATTGAAGGCTCATGCGATCGATCGCATCCGTCTCGGGCGTCTGCGCTAAAAGCTTATCCAGTTCGCCGCGTTCCGCTTGAAGTCGTTGGTATTCATGGAGGTTCATGGTTTTCCTCCTATATTTGTTATAGCGATGAGATTGGCTTGGGCAGTCTGATCCTCGACTGGAGATAAGTCGACTTGCAAGAAACCCTTCCATAGATCGTTGCGCCGATGAGACCAGACGCTATACCAATAAGCCGATTGCCTGACTAAGTTTTCTCGTCTTCCTTGATTCAATTGTACAAAGTAAGCGTCAATCTGGTATGCCAGTTTGCTGATTGCGGGAGTGAATATATGGGGATTTGCAGAAAACAAATTCTGTTGCGTTTGGCCATGTGGAAGGAAGTAAAATGTAACCACATCCAAATCATGGGGACTGCGATTTTCAATTAATTCAACGTTCTCGAGGAAACTTCCATCAATCCACTGAAATCCTATGTTAAGTCCAACCGCATGAAGCACCGAGCGGAATCTTAAGAAGCCCAAAAGAATATCTTTACGTTCAATCGATGTCGTATACCGAAGAATAAGGTCTGTAAGAGATACCAGATAGGGCGACCGATCAGTGGATGTTGGTTTGGTGGTATTTATAGGCGGTAATACGCCTTGATTGTTCCACATGGGGATGGAAACAGTAGCCACCGGATTACCTCCATTTGTCCTTTATAATCCATAACTCGTAAATTCGTCCAAGTCTATCTTGATATGGCAAGCAGCATATCTCTTTTTTTGCATTCACTCCCCTATTCTCAAGCGTACACCCTATAATCGATCTCCTGAAAGATAGAATCCTTCCATTCCAAATCGCGCAGAAATCCATCGTCGATTTGGTTGTTCTTGATTTGTTCGTAGAGCGTATGAAAGCGATAGACATGTTCGCGGGTGCGGCGCACGGCGTAGGAAACCGCCGTGCCCGTCGTCATGATGAAGGCCCAGTCGCTGCTTTGCGCCAGGAGCAATTCCCGCGCCGCCTGGTTGAGCGCGCGCTCGGCGGCGCCTTGCGCGGCGGGATGATTTTTCGCCAATTCGACCATGCGCCCTTCGCATTCGTGCAGGTGGCGGTAAATCCAGTCGTTGCTCCCATTCAACCACACTTCGTAGAATCCCTTATCGCCCCATGACGAGGCGGCGGGCTGCACCGATTGCAGCACGGGATGGCGCTCCAGATATTCGCTGGGCGTAATCGCGGAGATCTCCTTCTGATCGTGAGCCATTTTGCGGAATAGATATTCCAAAAACTGCGGCCCTTCATACCACCAATGCCCGTACAGTTCGGCGTCGTAGGGGGCGACGATCAAGGGAGGGCGGTCTAAGAATTGCCGCAGATAATCGACCTGGTGCTGGCGGTTGAACATGAAGTTTCCCGCATGTTCCGCCGCGCGTTCGCGGGCGATGGCGGGGCGATACGGCTGTTTTTCGGAAAGGTCTACCTCGCCGGTGATGCGGTAGTATTTGAAGCCGATATTGCGGCGGATTCCGTCGTGGTGGAGATAGGGGCGGATGTACTCGTAGGGCGCATCGTAGCCCAAATCCCGGTAGAATTCGCGGTATTCCACATCCCCCGGATAGCCGGAATCGCGGCTCCACACTTGTTTGGAGGATTCCACATCGCGCCCGAAGACGGCTACGTTGAAGGGAGACAAAATGGGCGCATAGACGCCGTACTTGGGACGGGGAGCGCCGTAGAGGATGCCGTGGGAATCGATGAAGAAGAAGCGGATGCCCGCCTCTTCCAGAAATTCGTCGGCGCCGATCTCGTAGCCGCATTCCGCCAGCCAGATGCCGCGCGGCGGGCGTCCGAAGTGCTTTTCGTAATTCTTCTTCGCCGTCAGAATCTGCGCCCGCTTGGCGTTGGACGTGTTCATCAATGGCAAAAAGCCGTGCGTGGCGCAGCAGGTGATAACCTCCAAGGCTCCGGCGTCCTGCAGCCGCTTGAAGCCTTCCACGAGGTTGCGATGGCATCGGCGAAAGACGGACAGCGCCCGCAGAACGTCATCTTGCTGCTTTTTGGCGGCGCCGTGGAATTCGGCCATCGATTTTTGCGATGTGCGGTGGACTTCTTTTTCCGCCAATTCCGCCTGTTTTTCCATGCGTCTTTTGTAGCGTTCCTGCAACAGCGGGTCTGCCAGCATCTCCGCCAGCGGCGGAGTGATCGACATGGTAACGCGAAAGAAGGTTCCATCGTCCGCCATACGTTCGTAAGCGTCCAGCAGCGGGATATACGTTTCCGTCATCGCCTCGAAAAGCCAATCTTCTTCCAAAAACTCCTCATGTTCCGGATGGCGGATGAAGGGCAGATGGGCGTGCAGCGTTAAACTCAAATAACCGTACGGCTCAGGCATGGACTAATACTCCTTTACGCGGAGGACTTGCTCGATGGAACGTTTCATTTTTTTTACGTTTTCGAATCACGAAAACGCGAAATGGCTCGAATTTCACGAAATTTTCGAATCACGGATTTCATGGATTCTATAGGATTTCACGGAAAAAAACCACTTCACGGCGCATCCTATCTAAATTTCTTCGCTCTTCGCCGCCGGCTTCATATACCGCAAGGCGACGAAGCCCAATACTCCTAGAGCCAGCATAGCCGCTAAAAACAGATCGAAATTCTTCAACAAAAATTGCGCCTTCTCGCCAAAGTAATAGAGCAAAAAGCCGACGATATAAAATCTTCCCGCCCGGCCCGCCAGCGACGTCAGCATAAACGGCCAAAAGCGGATGCGGCATAGGCCGCCGCCGATGGTGAAGACTTTATAGGGGATGGGAGTAAACGCTGCAATCAACACCGCCCAGACGTCGTATTTCTGGTACATCGCCTCCACCATCTCGAATTTTTCATGGGTAAAGATGCGTCCGATGAAACGAGTCGTTACCAGCCATTCCACTAAAGGACGTCCGCCGTACAGCCCGATCGCATAGCCGCACGCCCCGCCCAAAACCGACCCTGTCGTCAAGACGAACGCAAGGAAAAACGCTTTTTCCGGCTTCAACACACCCATGAAAATATAGGGAATATCCGGCGGGATGGGAAAAAACGACGATTCCGCGAACGCCAGACACCACAACGCCGTTACGGCGTTATGCGTAATCTCTCCCCCCTGCACTACCAGCGATTTCGTCCACTCAAGCAAGCCTGCAAACACGCGCTTCTCCTTTGTTTACGGATATGTTTAATTGTAAAAATAGTTGGTTTAAGATCACCCTTCGCGTAAGATCAAAGGCAGGCTTCGCCTTGCCTTGCCGCCCGTTGGTTTTTTCTTGACAAAAACTGTAGGTATGCTATGCTAAACATATAAATATCAGGTAGGATGCCGACCCACTCTAACTTGTTT